>JBBQOG010000224.1:0-6077 GCA_038330665.1 Bacteroidales bacterium | reverse complement strand
GAAAAGGCCGAACAGTTTTACCGGGAACATGGCGTGGAAAAGTTGGAAAGGGCTGTTGAAGTAAGCTCTCCGAAGGAAAAACAGTTATTAATGACGTTGCGTTACTGCTTAAAATATGAATTGGGTTATTGTGAACGATTTCAGGGAGCCACCGAAACGCCACCGGAACCGCTTTATCTGGAGGACCAAAACCGGAAATATGTGTTGCAATTTGATTGCAAAAATTGTTTGATGCGAATAAGGCTTGAAAAATAAGTTGCTGTAGAATTCATTTCAAACAACCAGCCCAACTTAACTTACCGGCCATATTCTTGTGGTAGATCCGGCCCTCGCTTCCCGCAAAAGATTACTTCCGGTTGAGATTGCCGAATTTACCAGACAGAGTCTTCATTAAATCACGGGCGGTTTTAATATCGAGACCAGCCAGCGCGGCAAATTTTTCAATATCGGGTGTACGGCCCGCGTTAATATCGGGGAGGATCAGACCCATAAAGTAATTCAGGTTATCCATCGATGCTTTTTCCTCCGGTGAACTTTCAACATGGAACAGTTTTTCGTATTCATTCAGTCTGATCTCTTTTCTGAGGATCTTTTCTGATGTGAGGAACATGGACATATTTATCCTTATATCAGGCTCTTCTGAAAACTTGTGGCCAAATTGATTCATGGCGTTCACCAGGGCCAGATATCCGCGATCAGTGGAAGCAGAAAGTGAAACGATCTTTTTTTGCTCATCATAAAAAACATGGGCGAAATGGGGATGTCCACCCCATCTCTTCAAAGTGAACCGGTAAACCCCGTGACTGAATTCCGATGTGAAACTTTTTTTCAACCCGATCGTATCAACCTTATCTACAGAGTACTCTGTATACGCCAGAATCATTTGGTCCTGCTTATGGACCGTAATCGGATAATTTGCCCCTGACAAAAGCATCATGTAGGGTAGTGGGTTCTTTTCGATATTTTGGATAATTCCTTCTTCGGTTTCGATTTGGCGGTCGAGCTCGGTGGCGAAAAAGAAGATATCATCGGGCTGAAAACTTTTATAGGCTACGATTGGTCCAAAGGTTTGCCAGCAAGCGCCGTTGTAATTGATCAGGTTGAACCACAGAGATATCTGTTGGCTTTTCAGGATGTCGGTGATACCCGGCGAAAACAAAGTGAATTCATCGCCGGAAAGGATATCCTCCATGAGGTAGAAATTCGTTGCCGGATTTTCGAGGATGATGCTGAAACAATACCGCCAGGGCTGTCGGGCATGTTGTTCCAGAAATTCTATCTCGGAAAGGCTTCGCAACTTTATTTCGCTATGCGTGAGTATTTTCTTGATTAGTCCGCCGGACTTGAAGATTTTATGAACCAGATATTGAGCCTTTAGCCGGTTAACCCACTCCTTTTCAAATTCGGTGGTTACATGCCTGAATGACGAAAATGCTTCAGTCATGGGGCGGTCAAGCCCGTAAAGAGCTGCTGCATAATAAAGAAGAAATTCGTCTATAACAGTTTTGGAAATTGTACCGCTTGACTCGCAAACCTTACGGATTGATTCAAAGTCTTTCATGGCCTAATATTTTAAGAGTTTTGCGCCCTTTTGTGTTAACCTGTATTTTTGAAGCCGGCTGTTGGGTTTATCGGGAATGGTCAGTTCAATGATTCTCATATCTATTAAGGGCTTGATATTAGACGTAAAGTTGTTGGTTTGATTAGCCAATCCTAGAAAACTGAGGATTTCCTTTCTTGATTTTTCTTCCTTCAGAAAGTCGATCAGATCAAGGAATTTAGTTAGTGACTTAGTTACTATCACCTTTCTCACATGATCAAGAATCAGGCTGAAGTCCTTATTAAACAAGTTGTTAATTATTAGAAAATCAATGCCATTTGCAAACATTAGATCCAATTCTCCAATGGTTAAGAGCGTGTCTGACCTGGGCACTGACTTAGTTAAGGCCTTAGTCGCTCGCAGCTCGGAATGGCAGGGTAAAGTGACAAAAAACAGAATCTGATCTTTGTCAGTATGAAAAACTGGCTCCGGATTACCATTCGCGGCCATCGCATCCCTGATGATCGGAAAACCAGTGGATTTACCTTCAGCAAGATCAACCTCCTTCAGAAAATCTCCAATACGTCTATTCCGGTAAGCGCGAGATACCACTCGTCGCTGCTGCAAATCGGCATTGTTGATGTCGTTGGCAAACGAACAGATGGAATGAAGAATATTCTCGGGATTCCAGCCGGCCTTGAATTCCAGGCGTTCCCATTCCACGACTTTGCCGTGTACCAATTCTTTTATGTTGATGGGAAGGGCCATTCGATTTTTGAAGTGGGTCAATTAAATCAGTTATAAAAGCCTAAAGTTAACGGATTTCATTGATACAGCAGTGCCGTTACTGCAGGATTTCCTGACTTTTCATCACCGAGTTAAATGTGTGGCGCGCAACGTAGGTGGTTAATGGCACCTCAATTTTGCGATATCAATTATTGGGACGGCACTAAGGCCGTCCCTTACGGAATTTAGAGCTGGTCGTATTTCGTTGACTTCCCTTTCTCCGGAGTCAGTTTATCTGGCGGGGCCGGTCTACTCGATTATGGGCTTTATTTTCTTTGCCTTTCATGTTCATCCACCATTTCATAGTTAAACCCCAACCAAGTCCGCAAATCAGCCATAAAGGTATTCCAATCAAAATACTTTTCTGAGTAATTTCCTTATTCTCAATCAATGGGAAAATAATTTGCATTGTAAAAAACATAAATAGTCCAAAGAAAAGGCCTGATTTTAACCAATTCTTTGTTGTGTTTTTCTTCTTATTAATCTCAAGATTTAAGTTTTTATATCTTTTAGGTTGTTTGTCTAACCACTTTTGTTTTAATGATTTTTTAAACCAACCCCAAATAGGATAAGTAATTGTCAAAATAATTAGTGAAGTCAAATTTCTTTGTACTGGAATTATTCCTTTGCAATTGTCACAGTAAAAACCAAACCAATTTTTAAACGCTGTCTTGTTTTGAGCAGAATATTTCAATCCTGAATGTAGTTCTCCACAATGAGGACAAGGTATAAACGAACGTTGATAAAATGGTTTTTTCCCTTCCCGTTCTATCAACATTACTTTCGGAATGGTTTGTCCTAAAATCAATTCGTTAATAACCAATCCTGGATTAATTATCCAATGCAAAATCACTGGACTTTTCCAATCCCAAATTTTGTATTTTTCCTTGTCGTAGTTCATGTGTTGTCCTTATTTAACCTGGATTTTCACGGTATGCAATTTGACGTATTTTAGGAGTACGCTCTCCATCAAAGTTAAAGGATTTTTCGATTGCAGTGTGGATTTCATACCAACTGATCATCAGTGCAAATGATCAACGAGCCCTTTACCCGGCTCAGTCCCCGAATAGCGACAACTGGTTCTTGTTGCTCCTATCCTTAGGAGGTGCCTCTCTATTTCTCATCGTGGTACTGAGCACAAAAGGCCCTGGCCATTGCGATAATCATATTTTTCTGATGCATAAACAAAGCGATAATTGCGGTGTTAAAAATATTCAACTGGCTTTAAGCCGTTGAATGGTATAATATTAAGTAAATTCATCCCCACAGATCATAGAAATTTTGCCATTATGAGAAAACTGAACACCTTCCGAATGATGTTACGGAGTATGCTGCTGATCCTATTGAGCGTAAGCATTCTTACGACCTCTTTTGCACAAAAGTCTAAGCGGACGACTGATAGTCAAACGGGAATTTCCCGGAAAAACAATTCGGATAGTCTGTTCAATGCTTTATCCTGGCGCAATATCGGGCCTTTCCGGGGGGGGCGCTCCCTTGCGGTTACCGGAGTGGCCGGTCAGCCCCTGACCTACTATTTCGGGGCAACCGGTGGAGGAGTGTGGAAGTCGACGGATGGAGGCAGTAACTGGCTGCCTGTGTCCGATACCACCTTCCGGTCGAGTTCGGTGGGTGCCATTGCGGTTGCACCATCCGATCCGAATGTCGTTTATGTGGGTATGGGTGAGGCAGATATCCGGTCGAATATCTCCTTTGGCGACGGAATGTATAAATCGGTGGATGCAGGAAAATCCTGGAAGAAAATCGGTTGCGAAAAGGCCGATGGCATTGCCAATATCGAGGTGCATCCGTCAAATCCGGATGTGGTTTTTATATCTGCGCTGGGTAACCCCTTTCATCCAAACCCGGAGCGGGGAGTATTCCGCAGCAGGGATGGGGGTAAAACCTGGGATCTGGTTCTTTCAAAAAATGACAGTACGGGTGCGGCCTGTGTGAAGCTCGACCCCAATAATCCGCGAATTGTGTATGCTGCACTCTGGCAGGCTTACCGCAACGGATTTTCCATGAGCTCGGGCGGAAAAGGATCAGGATTGTATAAGTCGGTTGATGGGGGCGATACTTGGACCTGTTTGAATGAAAAGCCGGGCATGCCTGTCGGGATACTTGGAAAAATAGGAATTGCCGTTTCTCCGGCTCATTCGCAACGCCTGTATGCCCTGCTGGAAAATGCAAAAGGCGGGTTATACCGTTCCGATGATGGCGGTGAACACTGGTCGTTGATCAACGAAGACAAGAACCTCTGGCAGCGGCCCTGGTATTACAGTAACCTGGCGGCAGATCCAAAAAATGAAAACGGACTGATTGTATTGAATGTTAATGCCTGGAAATCTTTCGACGGGGGTAAAACCTTTCAGCGAATTTCTGTCGGGCATGGCGATACCCATGATGTTTGGATCAATCCGGAAAATCCGGAGAACTTCATTATCGGAGATGACGGCGGCGCTGAAGTAACGTTCAATGGCGGCGAAACCTTCTCTGCACTGGATGTTCCGACGGCACAGTTTTACCATGTTTCGCTGGACAATGATTTCCCCTATAATGTGTATGGGGCACAGCAGGATAATTCTTCCATCCGGATTGCTTCCCGCACCAATGGATACAGCATAGGAGCTGATTCATGGTACCCGGTGGCCGGAGGAGAGGCAGGATATATACAGCCCGATCCGCTGAATTCGAATGTTACCTATGGAGGCGAATACGACGGGTCGCTTTCCAGATATGACAAGGTAACCGGTCAAAACCGGGATATATCGCCGTACCCGGAGTCCAACATCGGATCACCGGCAGCAGCGAAAAAGTACCGATTCCAGTGGACCTATCCCATTGTTTTTTCGCCCTTTAACCCGGCCCGGATGTATGTGACTTCGCAATATGTTCATGTTACGATGGATGGTGGGCAGTCGTGGGAAACCATCAGTCCCGACCTTACCCGCAACGATCCGTCAACCACGGGGGAAACCGGAGGGCCGATTACCCGCGACATGACCGGCGCCGAAGTGTACGCCACTATATTTACCCTGGCGGAATCGCCGGTGGAACAAGGTGTTTTATGGGCCGGATCGGATGATGGGCTGGTTCACCTATCAAAGGATAATGGTAAAACCTGGGAAAATATTTCGCTGCCCACCAATCAGCTGCCTGATTTTTCGCTGATCAGTATGATTCATGCCTCAACCCATTCGAAGGGTATGGCCTATCTGGCTGCCAATAAATATATGTTTGGTGATAGAAGTCCCTACTTGTTCAAGACCACCGATTATGGCAAATCCTGGAAGAAAATAACGGATGGGATCCCTGCAGATGAATATTGCCGGGTGGTACGCGACGATCCGAATAAACCGGGTTTGCTCTTTGCCGGAACAGAAAGTGGGGTGTATGTATCATTCACTGATGGAGGTTCCTGGCAGAATCTGAACCTGAACCTGCCGCTTACTTCTGTACGCGACCTGCAGGTACAGAAGCGCGATAAAGACCTCGTGGTGGCCACACATGGACGGTCATTCTGGATACTCGACGATATCACGCCTTTATATGAAATAATGGATGGTAAGGTTACGGGCGATCTATATCTGTTTACTCCCCGGCCGTCGTACCGGATGCAGGGAGATCAGGCTACGGGACTTACCGATGAAGGGACCAACGCTCCCAACGGTGTGATCGTCCGGTATTATTTCAAGAATCAGCCCATCGGGGAGGTTAAACTGCAATTTATTGCGGGCCAGGGAGATACCAT
>JBBQOG010000223.1:0-6082 GCA_038330665.1 Bacteroidales bacterium | reverse complement strand
GTGGCGTAGATCTCCTTCCGGTCGATGCTCATTTCGATATAATCGGCTGAGATCTCCATCGTTTCGTAAGTGATTTTAGCGTCCCCATACATCCGGATCTTCATGTCGGTCATACTTTCCACAATGGAGTCCCTGGCGGTGTAAATTACGGGTGCATCCAGGTAGGGCTTAGGTTTCGCAACCACCTGTGGTAGAGTATCCTGCTTGCTCTGACGAAGCCGAACGGAATCCGCCTGACCGTAGCCATTGAGAGCACTCAGGGCCAGGATGAATATCCCCAACCGAATTTTTTGTATTTTTATGATCGATATCAAGATTTAACCGGTTCTTTCCCTGCCCGGGAAAGGCTCAAAACTATAGAAAAAAACGCTACTATGCCCAGTAACCTTTTGGTGATAACGGATAAACAGCGAAACCATTGCATCGCATCACTTATGCCGCAGATATTATTGATTTTCCTGATGTTTACCTGTCTGAACATTAGCATATCTGCAAACGCCCAGGGGCCACAGTCCAAAAAATTTACCGTCACAATCGATGCCGGTCACGGGGGGAAGGATGTTGGTGCTCCGGGTAAGCATTCCTACGAAAAGGACCTTGCGCTTGCGATTGCGTTAAAGTTAGGGCACTACATTGAAACTCAGATGCCTGACGTAAATGTTTATTACACCCGTAAGATTGATGTTTTTATTGAGCTTTATGAAAGGGCAAAAATTGCCAATCGCAACAACTCAGACCTCTTTATTTCGGTACATATCAATGCAAATGATAAGAAGGAACCCTCCGGAACTTCCACTTATGTGATGGGGTTTTCAAAAAGTAAGGAAAATCTCGATCTGGTGATGCAGGAGAATAAATCCATTTACCTTGAAAAGGATTACGAGACCAATTATGCCGGCTTGGATCCCTCATCACCCTTAAACACAATCATCTTTAATAACGTTCAGAATAACAATCTCAGTCAGAGCCTTGAGCTGGCAACTGCGGTTCAGGATCAGTTCCGTGACGGGGCGAAACGAAAAGATATCGGCGTGCACCAGGGTAATCTCGCCGTTTTATGGAAATGTGCCAAACCAAGCATTCTGATCGAGGCAGGCTTTATCTCCAATCTGCAGGAAGAAGCTTACATGATGACGGATGGAGGACAGGACAATATTGCACATGCTGTTTTTCTTGCATTCAAGCAGTATAAGGAATCCATCGACGCGCGAATCCAGGACGTGGCAAAATCCACCGGGACTCCTGCCGAATCGGGTTTAGCTGTTAAACCCGAGGTTCCGAAGGATTCGGAGGGTGCTGGTACCCGTATCAGCAGCGAAGAAAAAAAATCGAAAACCGTGGTGGTCGATAAACCGGAGATCCCATCGAAAGCAACTCGCACCAATGAAAAGAAAAAAACACCAGATAGCAGCACCGGCGTGGAATTCAGGGTTCAGGTGCTGGCTGCTGCCACCAGTCTGCCTTCAGGATCGCGGGAATTAAAAGGAGTCAAAAACCTGGAGGACATCCGGATGGACGGTTACCACAAATACATGTCTGAACCGGTAAAGGTTTATGAAGAAGCCCTGGATTTACAGAAAAAACTGGGGGCCATATTCAAAGGAGCTTTTATCGTTGCATTTAAAAACGGAGAAAAAGTGCCCGTCAGTTCTGTCGTGGATATGAAGAAAAATTAAAAACACGAATCATGAAAAGCAAGGCATACATACGGGTTGGCATTTTGTTCCTTGCAACCTTGGTCATTGCATTCTGGGGTATAAATTACCTGAAAGGGAAGAATCTGTTTAGTGCTGAGCGGTCTTTTTATGCGTTATACGAAAAGATCGGTGGTCTTGCCCGGTCGAGTCCTGTTACGGTAAATGGATTTCAGGTCGGCCAGGTTCGGGAGATTGATCTTTCAGAAGCCAAACCCGGAAAGATAGAAGTCAAATTTTCGATTTCATATAAATCGATCGTAATACCCAAAGGAACTTCTGCCCGGATTTATAGCATAGACCTGATGGGTACGAAGGGAATTGCGCTTGATCTGGCAAAAGACAGTGTGCTGTGCGCCCCGAATGATACGCTGGTCGGCTCCATTGAAGGGGAACTTCTTGACCAGGTAAATACCCAGATGCTGCCGCTAAAAGTTAAAATCGAATCGCTGATGTCATCGATGGATTCGGTTCTGATGGGTATCCAGCTGGTTTTTAGTGAATCGAACCGCACCAATCTTTCCGAGAGCTTCTCCAGTATCAATTCAACCCTGAACAATCTGGAATCAGCCTCTAAATTCCTGGATGCTTATGTCAAAAATGAATCCAAAAAAATAAGTGGTGTGCTCACGAATGTCGACTCGCTTAGTCTGGGGCTACTTCAACAAAAAGAGGAGCTGGAGGCTTTCATCATTAACCTGCACAAGATCAGTGATACCCTGTTAAATGCGCCTATTCTCGAAACTTTTGCATCCTTCCGTGAGGTGATGGACAATTTGCACCAATTGACGGAAAAGGTCTCTTCCGGTGAGGGAACTCTGGGTAAACTTATGGTGGATGATTCACTTTATTCCGCGGTGCTCGCAACCAATGCCGGTTTAGACCGACTGATTGAAGATATCAGGCTTCATCCCGGAAAATATATCAGGTTGACACTTTCCGACAAGAGCAAGTCGGTTTATACAGCAAACGATACCGAGTTAGCAAAAGCCCTTGGAGAGGAGGGTTCTTCGGAATATTATATATGCCTGCTCCAGAGTCCTACCCTGCTTTCCGAAGATAATCCCTCGTTGTTAGAACTTGGCCATGTGCAGTACATCCAGGTCGGCTCGCTTTTTTACTACTTCAGCTACAAGGACAGAAAGATGGAAAAGTGTCTGAGAAAGCTCGACAAAGCCCGCGAGAAGTTCCCTTCAGCCGGTATTTTCACGTGGGTTGGAGGCAGGTGGATCCGACTTGACCTTTAAATCAGGCGAGTGGAAATCCAGATATTTCTGATTCCTCTAACAGTCAGATTATTAACCATAATTCATTAATTTTAAAGCACTTACAATTTCCATATATCGGAAAAAAAATTATCTGCCTGACTGTAAATCTGATGCGTATTTTGAAAAAAAAAAACACAATCTGCTCTTTAGAGTTGATCTTTTTTTGCCATCTTGCCCTATCTAAACCCTTGTTCTAATTCTTTAAAAATCAGTATTGATGAATTCAAACCATATCGAAGTTTGGAATAAATGTCTGTCGGTTATAAAAGACAATGTTCCATCCATCAGTTTTCGGACCTGGTTTGAGCCCATTGTTCCCATCCGGCTTGATGAACGTGTTTTAACTATTCAGGTTCCATCACCGTTTTTCTACGAATACCTTGAAGAGCAGTACATTGACATCCTCAGGAAGACTTTGTTGAAGGAACTTGGACCGGACGCCAAACTGGAATACAGTGTGGTGATGGAGCAAAACGGGTATTCCAATGCGAAACCCTATACGGTAAAATTTCCGACTCAGGCAAAAAATACGCTCAAAAACAAGCCCCTGTCGATGCCCCTGGATGACGAGGAAAGAACAATAAAGAATCCTTTCGTCATTCCGGGAATCAAAAAATTGCACGTAGATCCCCAACTGAATCCGGACTATTGCTTTGCCAATTTCGTGGAAGGCGACTGTAACCGTCTGGCCCGTTCTGCCGGATATGCCGTGGCGCAAAATCCCGGTGGTACCGCCTTTAACCCCTTATTAATTTATGGCGGATCCGGATTAGGAAAAACTCACCTTGCACAGGCAATCGGTATTGAAGTCAAGGAGCGCCTTCCCGACAAGATCGTGTTGTATGTAAATGCCAATAAATTCCAGACCCAGTTTGTTGAAGCCACACGTAATAATAATCGGAACGACTTCCTCCATTTTTATCAGATGATCGATGTACTGATCATTGATGATGTGCAGGAATTCGCCGGAAAAGAGAAAACACAGGACACCTTTTTTCATATTTTCAATCATCTTCATCAGTCGGGCAAACAGCTGGTACTGACGTCCGATAAGCCTCCTGTAGAATTGAAAGGGATGGAGCAGCGCCTGCTATCCCGCTTTAAATGGGGTCTGTCTGCAGACCTGCAGGTGCCCGATTTCGAGACGCGTGTAGCCATCCTGCAAAAAAAGGTTTACACCGACGGAATTCACATGGACAATGAGGTCCTCGAATATATTGCTTCACAGATCACTAATAATGTCAGGGAACTTGAAGGTGCCCTGATCTCCCTGCTTGCCCAGTCGACCCTGAACAAGAAGGAAATCACCCTCAGCCTGGTACGCGAGATGATTGACAAGCTGGTGAAAAATACCACGAAAGAATTGTCGATCGATTATATTCAGAAGGTTGTCAGCGACTATTTCAATATCCCGGTCGACCTGATGCAATCCAAAACCAGAAAGCGCGAAATTGTCCAGGCCCGTCAGATTTCCATGTATTTTTCAAAAAGCCTGACCAAATCCTCACTTGCGCTGATCGGTTCGCAGATCGGTGGAAAGGACCATGCCACGGTTCTACATGCCTGTAAAACGGTTAACAACCTTTTGGAAACAGATAAACGCTTCAGGTTGTATCTCGAAGAGATAGAGAAAAAATTAAAGATGTAATCCTGTCGGGTGGGAAATCATACGGGTGAATTTGCTGCGCTGGCAACAGCTTTTTTATGGACCATTACCGCGCTTTCATTTGAGAAGGCAGCGAAACGGATTGGTTCACTTGCTGTTAATATCCTCAGGCTCAGCATTGCCTTACTTTTCTTCTGCATATTGTCCCTTATCCGCTATGGGCATCTTTTCCCTACCAATATTGATTTTAACGGGTGGTTATGGCTATCGGTCAGTGGTATCATCGGTTTTGTCCTGGGCGATTACTGTTTATTTTCGGCCTATGCGCTGATCGGGTCCCGGATTGCCAATCTATTAATGGCCTTGGCCCCTCCCCTGGCCACCTTATTCGGCTGGATGATAATCGGAGAAAAATTTTCCTTGCGAGGCCTGCTGGGAATGACGATTACCCTCCTCGGAATCGTTATTGTCGTTCTTCGAAGGCCTGGCAATAAATTCAACTTCCACTATTCCACAAAAGGATTGCTGCTTGGCTTGGGAGCCGCTGCCGGGCAGGCGATCGGTTTAGTATTCAGTAAATTAGGGATGCAGGATGCCGATCCGTTCACCGCTTCCCAGGTCCGGGTCATATCCGGCACACTCGGATTCGTGATCCTATTTACCGTATTAAACAAATGGTCGGTTCTCAGACCGGCAATTAAAAGACCTTCCACCCTGGGATTTGTGACCGCCGGTTCGTTTTTCGGACCTTTTCTTGGCGTTTCGTTCTCACTTATGGCGATAAAATATACCACAACCGGGATTGCCAGCACCATCATGGCATTGGTACCGGTCCTCCTTATTCCCCCGGCAATTCTACTAATGAAGGAAAAGGTCACCCTGAGGGAGGTTTTGGGTTCGGTTATCGCGGTATGTGGCGTTGCAATTTTCTTTTTTTAAATTCGCACATGAGCCTAAGGAAAACTATTATACTCCTATTGTTAAGTATTACGGGTCCGAGTGTGTGGGCCCAAAGTCCGGTGATTCTGACTAAATCGGTACATCCCCCTGTGATGGATGGAAAACTCGACGATGAAGTATGGCAAACCCTTCCCCGATATGCGGATTTTAAAACCTACGTGCCCGATTTTGGTTCCTCTTGCGGATTTGCCACATCCGTGCAGATTACCTATGACGAAGAAAATCTGTATGTCGCATTCGATTGCAAGGATCCGGAGCCGGACAAGCTCAAGGCCACGATCACAGCACGGGACCAGATCCGGACTGAAGATTGGGTTTGCATAAACCTCGATCCTTTTTTCGACCAGCAAAGTCTGATCACTTTTTACGTGAATCCCCGGGGTATTCAGGAAGATGGCCGGTCTTCCTCCAATCACGAAGATATTGGTGCCGATTACGTCTTTGTTTCAAAGGCAACTATTGGGCCTGAGGGGTATCAGGTTGAGATACAGATTCCATTTAAGAGTTTGCGGTATCGCAAAAAGGAACCGGTTACCATGGGATTCATTTTTGAA
>JBBQOG010000222.1:0-6127 GCA_038330665.1 Bacteroidales bacterium | reverse complement strand
GGCAGCAGCAATACTGATATGGTGGTGAAGACAGAAAAGCTCCCGGTTCCGGGTGAAACGGTACTGGGCGGAGCTTTTATGATGAACCCCGGCGGGAAGGGTGCAAATCAGGCAGTCGCTGCAGCCCGACTGGGAAGCCAGGTAACTTTCATATCAAAAACCGGGAACGATTTGTTTGGAAGGCAGTCGGTTGATCAGTATGCTGCCGAACATATCAATACAGAATTTGTTTTTTCTGATCCTGCTCAGCCCTCAGGGGTAGCCTTGATTACCGTGGATTCAAGCGGCGAGAATTGCATTGCGGTTGCTTCCGGTGCAAATGCCAGTCTGAACTCCTCAGACATTGACCTGGCAAAGAGTGCCATTGAAAGTGCCGGAATTGTGCTCATGCAATTGGAAATCCCGCTGGAAACGGTTGAATATGTGGCCTGCATGGCGCACAGCAAAGGCATCAGAGTGGTGCTCAATCCTGCCCCTGCGTGCGTATTACCGATACAATTGCTTCAAAAACTCTTTCTGATCATTCCCAACCGTACGGAAGCAGAAATGCTTTCGGGCATCCGGATTACCAGTTTGGAAAGTGCCGGAAAAGCCGCCACTGCAATTGCCGCCCTAGGAGTACCCCGGGTGATCATCACCCTCGGCTCAGAAGGGGCCGTGATGTTGGAAAACAATAGTATCCAGCATGTGGAAGCATTGAAAGTGATCCCTGTAGATACTACCGCAGCCGGAGATGCCTTTTGCGGGGCGGTATGCACAGGCCTGAATGAAGGTAAAACGCTATTGGAATCCGTACAATTTGCCATGCGCGTGGCGGCACTCACGGTCACAAAAATGGGTGCCCAGAGTTCGATTCCAGGAAGGGATGAAATTAAATGAGGCTGAGTCCTGGTTTAATACCGGGTCAGGACTAAAGACTTTCCGCAAAAATTCACGAAGACCCCCTTTATTGCTTAATTACCCTGCGTAAAACCTCGTTTCCGCTCCATTTGATTTTCATCATATAGATCCCGGCTGGCAGCGGTTTCAGGTTCAGTTTGTATTCAGTTGTAGCCCGACCTTTCGTTTCGGAAAACACCTGTTTTCCATTTACGTCGAGAATGGTGAAAGACACCTCCGATTCAATTTGTTCCCATCCACGAACGGTCAGGATATCGATAACAGGATTCGGATAACATGAAATGGCAGTCTCCTGCGCAACCGTTCCTCTGTTCCGGTATAAACACTAAATAAATCATTGATAATTAAGGTGATTGGGACATTCAAATAAGCAGGTGTATTTTTTTGGTATGTCGATATTTTAAACAAATCCGCTTCCGGGGAATATTCCGTATGCGCTTTTCAGAAAATATAATTACGGACATAGAGCAACAGATTGGCATCATAAAACCGCCACACGGACACCAGATCACCTT
Organism: Bacteroidales bacterium; assembly: GCA_038330665.1. GTDB lineage: Bacteria > Bacteroidota > Bacteroidia > Bacteroidales > UBA12481 > UBA12481. The sequence goes on along the minus strand of JBBQOG010000222.1, from coordinate 4,712 downwards.
TCAAGCCGAAAAACAAATGGGGTGAGGGTAGGTTGTGGAGGCCGTTTGATAAATAATTCACCGACTTGTTTGCAAATGGTATGCAAACAAAAAAATCAACTACTTAAAAAAACCTTTTAAGTAGTTGATTTTCAGAGTAGCGAGAGCCGGGAATGATCCGGCGACCTCATGATTATGAATCATGCGCTCTAACCAGCTGAGCTACCTCGCCATTTTTCAAGGCGCAAATATAACAGTTTTTGCCAACCATCATCTCCCCGCATCCGGGAAATATTGTTTTGTCATTAATTTTTTCCTATATTGCCGGAATTGAACCAATTTGCAATACGATGTCGGGAAAACAAAAATATGAACTTGAATATTCAATCAACGCCTCACCTAAGGTGGTTTTCACTCGTTTGAGTACGCCGGGCGGTTTATCTGAGTGGTTTGCCGATGACGTGAATATTGAAGGATCCATTCTGACCTTCATCTGGGATAACTCCAGCCAGAAGGCTGAGCTGGTCTGTTTGAAGGAAAATCGCACCGTGCGCTTCAAATGGCTGGATGATACCGATCCCAAAACCTATTTTGAATTCAGGATCAACCAGGACCCTCTCACAAGCGATGTCTCAATTACCGTAACTGATTTTGCAGAAGAAAGTGAGATAGAAGATGCCAAGGGGTTATGGGATAAACAAATATCACAACTTTTCAGTCAGTTAGGTTCGGTCTGATCGCTGCTCAGATACCAACAACGATTCTCAATCGTTTCTGTCAAAAAAACAGTGTAAAAGAATCACTCTCTTGAAAAGATTACACCGCTATATGATCCGCTCGTATATCGGACCGCTTGTGATGACGGTTTGCCTGGCTATGATCGTGCTGATTCTTCAGTTTGTCTGGAAATACATCGACGAACTGGTCGGAAAGGGACTTTCCTGGGCGGTTATTGCAGAATTATTGATATACGTTTCCGCCAGCCTGATCCCTATGGCTCTTATTCTGGGGGTTTTACTGGCTTCTATCATGACCTTCGGGAATCTTGGTGAACATTCAGAGTTGAGCGCAATGAAATCTTCCGGAATCTCGCTCACCCGGATCATGTCTCCCCTTTTTAGTATTGTGTTGGCGCTCTCAATAAGTGCCTTCCTGTTCTCGAATTATGTCATTCCAAAAACCAACATGAAATTCTTCACCCTGCTCCTCGACATCCGTCAGGCTCGTCCTGAATTTGATATCAAGGAGGGGCAGTTTTATAACGGATTGGAAGGGTATAGCCTCAAAATTGGTCGTCGTTCCAAAGAGAGCCGCATGTTGTATGACCTCATGATATACGACCATACGGCAAAAATCGGCAATGTATCGGTTACCTTGGCAGATTCAGGATACATGGTCATGACCAAGGACAAACGGAACCTGCTTCTTACCCTTTATAACGGCTACGGTTACTCTGAACAACTCGATGAAAATTTGCGGATTAAAAAGACCAAGCCCTTCCGCAGGGATAAATTCGGTATGCAGCAGTTTCTCTTCACCCTGCCCTCCAATGAGCTTAACCGGACCAATGAGGAGCAGTTCAAAGACAACTACAAACGGAAGAACATGGGGGAGCTTTCGGTTTATGTGGTCGAATTCAAGAAAGCCATGTTGGGCAAACCCCAAAGAGTTACCAATGACCTGATCCAGAACCAGTATTTTAAACTCGCCGACAAGAAAGACACCCTCACTCCGCTGACCCCACACCAGGAGAAACTTACGACCATACGAGTGGATGTCAGACAGCTATATGATTCATTGTCGCCGGCCGACAAATCAAAAGCCATTGAATATGCCGTGGGATTGGCGCGCACCGCCCAGAGCATGATCAAGACCTCCGCCGAAGTGCTGAAAAGCGATGAATCATGGATGTACCGTTATCAGATTGAGTGGCACCGCAAGCTAACTCTTTCCTTTGCCTGCCTGATATTTTTCCTGATCGGTGCACCATTGGGCGCGATTATCCGAAAGGGAGGGCTCGGCACACCGGTGGTGGTTTCCACGATGCTATTCATCTTCTATTATATTATTTCCCTGGCGGGCGAAAAGTATGCACGCGCCGGTATCATGCCGGTATGGTTGGGCATGTGGGGATCCACCCTGATTCTAATGACGGTGGGGATTTATCTGACCAACAAATCCACCCGTGATTCGTCCATTCTCTCGGTAGAAACCTATACCCTACTCTTCAGAAAATTCCTTAGATTTGGCCGGCATACCGGAATGACCAGGAATGAAAATCCTCCAGCTAACCAATAAAGTTCCCTACCCTCCCCGCGATGGCGGCGCCATTGCCAGCCTTACCCTTGGCCGGGAGCTGGCCAAAGCCGGGCATGAGGTGGTCATTCTGGCCATGAATACTTCCAAACATTTTTTCGGAGAACAGGATCGAAAGGCGCTCGAAGGAATATCTGCCGGAAATTTTCCGGGTCTGCGTTTGGAAATTGTCCCCGTAGATACCCACATACGATGGGGAAAAGCACTCGCAAATCTCTTGTTTTCAAGGCTTCCATACAACGCAACCAGATTTATTTCTGATGATTACCGCAAAAAACTTCAAAGTTTATTGAAGGAATACTCTTTTGATTTTATCATACTCGACCAGATTTATACCGGACTGTATTTGAAGGATATCCGGGCCCTTACCCACACACCGGTCATCTTGCGCGCACACAACATTGAGCATGAGATCTGGGCACGAACGGCCCTTTCATCGTATGGGTTAAAGCGAATTTACCTCAACATTCTGGCCAACCGTATCCGACGCTACGAGCTTTCCCTGATCAATCAGTATGATGCCCTGCTTCCCATTACCGATCGGGATGCCGCACAATTCTCCGGATTCGGCAACACGAAACCCTGCCACGTACTGCCCACAGGAATGGACCTGCCTGATTTAGAGGAGATCCAAACCGGTAAAGAACTGGTATCCATTGCGCATCTCGGGGCCCTCGACTGGCTGCCTAACCAGAATGGAATCAAATGGTTCCTCCGCACTGTTTGGCCGCAGGTCAGGCGCGAGGTTCCCGGAATCGAATTCCATCTGGCCGGTCGCAATGCACCTGCCCGGTTCGCCTCCCTGATCCACGCACCCGGTGTGATCTTTCACGGAGAGATCGAGGATGCGGCCGCTTTCCTGCGTGAACATCCAATTTTCATTGTGCCCCTTTTTTCGGGTAGCGGAATGCGGATCAAACTCCTGGATTATATGTCAGCTGGTCGCGCCACGGTATCCACAACTATAGGAGCAGAGGGTATTCCTGTGGAACCGGGGATTGAAGCATTCATTACCGATGAACCGGAAAACTTTTCTGCCTGCCTGATCGATCTGGCGCAAAATCCTGAGAAATGCCGGAAAATGGGACAAAATGCCATTACCTTTATAAAAAGCCGGTTCGACAATCAGTTTTTGATCGGACAACTGACCGAATTCCTTAAAAATATTGATACTCGCAGCTAATATCATTTTCTGGACCTCTGTGATCGCAGTATTTCACAGTTATGTTCTTTTTCCGCTGATCCTCAGGCTGGCCGGATCCAGCCATAAATATCCGAAGGGATATCCCACCCCGGTAGGTCAGGAACCGTTTGTGAGTATCCTGATGTCAGCTTTCAACGAAGAAGAGGTTATCGAGGAAAAAATCCGGTCCGTATTCCACACAAAATATCCGTCAAACAGATTTGAAGTATTGGTTGGATCCGACCACTCAACCGACCGCACAGCCGAAATCCTCCTGAGGCTTGCCGGAGAATTCCCAGCCCTGCACTTCTTTGACTTTGAGGTACGGCAGGGCAAACCCAATGTCATTAACCAGCTGGTTAAGAAAGCTGCCGGCGAGATTCTGATCCTGACCGATGCGAATGTGCTGTTTGATGAGCATACAATTTCCGGAAGTGCCGCCCCATTTGCGATAGAGACCATTGGACTGGTTGATACCCAGATGATTAATCTTGGGATGAAACGTGAAGGGATATCCTTTCAGGAGAAAGCCTATATTTCCAGGGAGGTACACATCAAGCATCTGGAAAGCCGGTTATGGGGAACCATGATGGGTCCTTTCGGTGGCTGCTTTGCCATTCGGAAAACGCTTTTCGCTCCCGTCCCTGCGAATTTCCTTGTCGATGATTTTTTCCTGAATATGAAAGTGCTGGAATCGGGTTATCAGGCTGTGAATAATCCGGAAGCCAGGGTATACGAAGATGTATCCAACGATTTATCGATCGAATTCAGGCGCAAAATCCGAATAGCCACAGGTAACTTTCAGAACCTCAACCGATTCAGGAATCTTCTCCTGCCCCACCGCCCGGCCCTGGCCTTCTGTTTCCTTAGTCACAAAGTTTTAAGATGGCTGGGTCCGCTATTTCTGCTGGCGGCCCTGTTCAGCCTGTTTTTTCTTTCCTTTCATTATACGCTGTACCGTCTTTCTTTATTTGCCTATCTGGGCGTTCTGCTGATTCCGGCAGTGGATTATCTGCTAAAAAAACTAAATTTGCACTTTAAAATTTTCAGGTTCATCACTCACTTCCTGGGAATGAACCTCGCGCTAATCATAGGAATGTTGCGATATCTGAAAGGGGTAAAAACGAATGTCTGGCAACCAACCAAACGTCATCAATAAAGGACTCGACACCATTGAAGAGGCCATTGAGGCCATTAAGAACGGGGAAATTATTATTGTGGTCGACGATGAGGA
>JBBQOG010000221.1:0-6146 GCA_038330665.1 Bacteroidales bacterium | reverse complement strand
GGGTCGGAATTTTGCGTACCCAGGCCGTCAGGGTATTCCGGGCAATCCGGAGCAGCTCCTTTTGGTCTGATTCCGTGAGTATAAATTGCGGATCCGGGGTTTCGGTGATCGAAATGGCATAATAACCCACTACACTCTGCGGATCCCCATACGGTTTAATATCTCCTGAATTTTTGTACTCCAATGGGTCAAAACGCAGTGATTGGTTTTGCCTGGTGAGGTATAGAAGCGTCAGTGCCGATGGCCAGGCGCACATGCTGGTCGACAGGTCCCGAATGCCGGCTTCTTCATTTTTACTGATGGCGTCGAGCAAAGCACTAGTGGAATTCCTGCAAAAGGCATCCGCGGTTAACTGGTCTGCTTTTAATGCATCCGCATAGGCAGGGTAATGCGAAAAATCGGTGCTGACAATAAAAAGGTTTTCACAGGTAAAGTAAGGGGCCAATGCTTCGGCAATTTCCTGGCAAACTTCAGGTGATTGCGTTCCCAGAATTATGGGCACGATGACCAGGGGTGATTTAATCTTTATCTGCAGAAAAGGCAATTGAACCTCGATGCTGTGTTCATTCAGATGAGCCTCCGGATAATCCCTGAAAACCCCGGAAGAACTGATGAGCGTTTTTGCCATTGCGGTATCGACGGTTACCTTTCCCAGAGGGGTCAGATAATCACCGCCGGTATAAACGGAAGCCTTTCCAAAACTTACCCGGTGAGAGGAAGCCAGAATGAATATCCGTTTATAGGTTTTATCAGGGTCCAGTTGATTATAGGCGGATGCGGCGACTCCGCCCGAAAATACATATCCTGCGTGCGGAACCAGCAGGGCCCTGACTACCCCAGACTTTTTAAGTGGTTTTGCCTCAGCCAGCAGACGCAATACCATCCTTTTCAATTCAGCTGCATCCGCCGGGTAGAATGAACCCGCCACCGCAGGCTTCCTGTCTGTTTTAAATTGCATAGTTTGCTGATTTATACCCGAAACCGGGATCATTGCCAAAAAGACTAACGTCCAGCTTATCCTTCTTGACATGGTTAACCCCTTTAACACTTCCGGCCTCTCACCCGATCAATCTTTTCCAAAAGCTCCTTTTTCTGCGGTCGGAGTAGGTTTCATAAGTCCCATCTGCTTTGCCGAAGTGCTTCAGCGAGATATTCCTGATCATTTCGAGCCCTGACGGACCGATCCGGCGCCGGAAGCTGGTGAGCTCGCTGGCTGCAAAGGGTTTGGAAGACTGGAACTGGACTTCACCGCAGAAATATTGCCAGTATGGATTTTCCGGCCAGATTTTTAGCACTTTTTCATCACTAAGACTGAATCTTTCCTTTAGCAGAAGCATACCGATGATTTTCCTCGGGGGAACCGAAGGGCGTCCCCTGGAAGAATAAAACGGACGGAACTGCTCTTCCAGCGATTCCCAATCGATGCTTTCGGCTCCAATCGCAAATTCGTGCTTCCGGTCAATAAACCGTTCTATGGGTACCTCGAAAATATCAAGTTGCCGCTTGTTTCTTGTACGTCCCAACATAGATCTGACAGGTTAATTATAGTGTGCCCAACCTGTTACAAGATACTAAAAAAAACGCTCTGGCGAATAATAATTATCTGCAGATCCAGGAAACCGTGTGACAGGCCACTACCCCGGCGGTTTCAGTACGTAGCCGGCTGGCACCCAAAGTGATCGGGTGATAATTTAAGCCGGCAGCCAGCGCGATTTCTGAATCCGAAAAATCACCTTCCGGGCCAATGAGAATGGTCACGGGTTGGTCTTTTTGCACCACTTCGTTGAGCCACAACTTTATGCCAGGCAGACAATGGGCAATAGTCCGGATCCCATCGATCTCCTGGCTAATGAATTTTTTGAAGGAAACCGGTTCATGCAGAAGTGGATGGAAAGCCTTGAGTGATTGTTTCATGGCCGAAACAGCGACTCGCATTTGTCTCTCGGTTTTAACATCCCTACGCTCCGATCGCTCGCAGATCAGTGGAGTTATTTCACTAATCCCGATTTCAGTGGCCTTTTCAATAAACCATTCATATCGGTCGATCTGCTTGGTTGGGGCGATGGCAACATGCAGGTGGCAGGCGGGCTTGCCGTTATCGGCAGAACCATCCAGGATCTCAACGGTACAGGCTTTCGGGTTCGGATCAGCAATGGTGCACCGATACCAGCCGCCGCGCCCGTTCACCAGGATCATCTCCGATCCTATAGTTAACCGCAATACCCGCACAGCATGGTGAGATTCATCTGCACCCAGCGTAAAAACAGGGTCGCCGGATAGTTCCGGAGCATAGAAAAGGTTCATCAATACCTTACTTTATATCCTTGGTGTCAAGTGCTGCCACGGTCCAGTTGGTGAGGAAAGTTTTTACTTTAGCGGGGCTGTAACCTTTTCCTTCTTCAAGCAGGCCTGAATCCTGAGTATGGATCAACTTACCTTTGCCATCCAGAATCAAAAATACCGGGAATCCCATACGACCCGGATTCTGATATTTGACCAGGAGCTCCACATTCTTATTTTCCTTGCTGTAGTTTAAAAGGGCAAAAACATATTTCTCTGCCATGATTTTTTTGATTTCAGGATCTTCATTGATGAAAGCGTGAAAACGCAGGCACCATGGGCACCAATTGCCGCCGATCTGAACGAAAACATGTTTGTTTTCCGCTTTTGCCTGTTGGATGGCTTTGCTGATATCCTCCTTTGCATTGGCTTCAGGATTGTAAATCTTTTTGACTTCAGCAGATTCCTGGGCATAAACTTTGGTAAAACCGGCAATCATCACGATAGCCATCATCAGGGTCAGGAGCTTTTTCATCAGTTTTGGATTTGAATAATTTTGGTAAATGTAAAAATTCCTAAACTGATTATATTTACCTCATGATCAGAATAGGAGTTTTATCAGATACCCACGGATGTATCGACCAGCCGGTAAAGGATTTTCTTAAGGATTGTGATGAAATCTGGCATGCCGGAGATCTGGGAGATCTTAGTATCATGGATGAATTGTCGGAAGGGAGAGTTTTTCGTGGAGTTTTCGGAAATATCGACGGGTGGGAAGTCAGGAGAGAATTGCCTGAATTTCAGGAAATCACCATTGGAAAGTTTAAGGTTCTAATCACTCATATTGGTTTCTATTCCGGGCATTACCTCAATGAAGTGGTGACCCGGTTGAATGAATTTAAGCCCGACCTGTTTGTTTGTGGTCATTCACATATCCTGAAGATCACGCGGGATGCATCCAGGAATATGATGCATTTAAATCCGGGTGCCGCCGGTATCCGGGGCATTCATCAGGTTAGGACCGCAGTTCGGTTCGAATTGAATGACAATCGTATCGAGAACCTGGATCTTTGGGAATTACCCCGGTCTAGCGGACCACACTAAACCTTCGAAGGAATTCAGATACCTGCTGGTAGGTGCCAATATAATACTGGTACTGGGCTTCTCCGGGTAAAGTTTTTTCAGTTCTGGCAGCATCCTTGGCGTTACGAATCATGGTGTTGAATTTTTCGAACCCCGGTCCTGCCACGCACTGCATGACCCCGCGTGCATAAGAGAGGAAGAAATACTTCTGGCGGTCCACTTCCAGGTACAGGGTCAGCATATCTCCACCCCTCCGGTGTGTGATCTCAATGTATCCGTTTACCTTTTTGTTGATGGGTTGTCCCATGATATTCCCAATACCGATTTTGCCTTTTGACTGGTAGGATCCGGTTTCCGGATTCCATCCGAAATTAACCTCAGTAAAAACAAGGGTATGAAGCAGTTCGTCCGGAATTTTTCTCCATTTTCCGGTCAGGCTGATCTGCTTCAGCAGTTCATCCCCTTTGGAGGCCCCCAGGAGATATTTAAATGCATTCCGGAAGGTAGGATCTGCATAATTCACGGGCTCCAGGCCGGAAGCGTCGTTCAGTGAGTTAGCCATAAAATCGAGGATCTTTTCATCGAAAAAGAAATCCAGGGTCAAGATCACCGAGCCGGTAATGGTATCTTTCCGAAGATCATGTACCAGTTTTCCCGCTCCGTTCAGTTTAACCCGTCCCAGATCGACGCCCAGGGTCAGGGGGCCACGAGCCTCGGTTTGGCAGCTATTGGCATCCAGGCTCAGGATCGGGCCATCCGTTTCCGGATCGGCTTTCTTTTCCGGCGAGGCCAGCTTGTATTGCGAATCGGACTCGTCATACCAGAGCAGTCCAAAGGCTGAAATCAGGGGCTGGTCGCTGTAACGGGTATGCGGACCCACAAATGTGGAATACAATTCAACCGGTTGATTGGAAATGAAGAAGCCTTTAAAGAGTCTTTCATTTTGGTCATTGGTAGTAATGGAATCTATGGGAATTGCAACAGTATCCGGTTGAATCCGGCAGCTGAACCGAATCCACTGTAGCGTGATATCCGGACAGGTATGGCTGAGTTGTGTTTGCCCGTCAAAGAGAAGCAGTGGCTCATTATTGTTCCACTGCACATTTCCAAAGTACTTAAATGCCGGACTTAAGCTGAAGTTGCTTTCTTTCTCAATAGTCCCCTTGCCGGATGAAACTCCTTTCCGGTCAGGTTGAATGTCGGAAAAGAAAACAGGAAAGTCACGACCGGCCACATCCCGGTATTGGTAAAATCCGCTGGCATGGTATTTTGCATGATCCACAATGTTTACGGTGGCAGTGGTAATGCGATGAATAAGAGACGAATCCCGGCTGACAATAGTGGCCTGGAGGAGTGAATCCATGCGTGCTTCCTTCCGGATGGATATGTTTCTGTCGGCCGGAAAAATTCGGACATCGGCCACATCAATAAAGTCAGTTCCAAAGGCTTGTATGGTCTGATCGCTGAGTGAAAATTCAGCTTTTTCAGATTGAAAACTCAATGAATCGGAAGGTTTCGATGCCATGCTGAAGCGAACGGTATCCAGTAACAGCTTACCCCCGGCAAAATCCCAGGTAAATGACGATGGCCTGCCTTCAAAACGGTTTTGTGTGAATTCAAGTTTCGAGTCCGGTGAAGAGGGCTGGAATTGTGCATTTTGATTTTTTACATCCACCAGGCCTGAAATTTGTTTGGCAGTCACCAGGTTACCTGAAATACCAGATAGCGCGGGATCCGTTTTCTGGTCGGCAGAATCCCTGAATATTTTCAATGTTCCGTTCTTAACCTGATAACTGTCCTGGTAAAATTTGATTTCATTCGACGAAATGGAATATCCGTCAAATTGAATCACCCCGTTCCCGACAAGGCCCTCCGGAATCAGCGATACCACCCCGTCGAACTTTCCATTTCCATACATATCGATGGAGCCCTTGGTGCTTCTCGCCACCAGCTTACCCGCCTCCGGGTACCAGTTCACCGCCATGAGTTCTCCGCGGGTTTCAGGGTTACCGGCATTGACTGTATCCCGGGCAACTGCCACATGGCCGGTGGTGCTTACATGGTCGGGCAGGAACAGGATATCCTCCGAAATCACCACCGAATTCAGGTATTCTAGTTTACCGAAACCTCTCAAGCCGGCTTTGCTCATGGCCAGACTGTTATAGAACCGGCCTTTTCCTGAATAAACGGGGTAGCCCTCCTCAGGTGTGATAAGCGTTTCGAAGCCCAGTGAATGGTCGGACTGATGTTTCAGGGCAAGTTCCAGCGGTGGGAAAATACCTGCGGTGTTGAAAACGCCGGGAAAAATGAGCGAATCACTGAGATAAATGGAATTGAGCCCTCGCAGGGTAAAGGGTGAGATTTTAAAATTAAAGGTTTCGCTCGGGTATACTCCATTCAGAATCTCCCGCTGATTGTAATAAACATAAGCGCTGGTATCTGTTTGCAGGATAGGGAATTCCGGTAATTTTTCCGCATCAATTCCCGATTTGTCAGAGATGTCATCAATGATGAGGGTTCCCCTTGTATATTCTATAATGGAGGTTACGTCCGCCAGCCTGGGAATCTCGTTTTTGTTTACCGGCTTGTCATAAACCTGAATTTTCAGATTACCAAGCTGGTTTAGTTTGATTGCAAAATTTTCGTAATCGAATAAAAATTTAGTCCCGGAAAAGTGCACCAATCCCCCCTGGATATCCCCATCAAACTGGATGCCCCGGTTTTTCAGAATTTCAAAGGTTGATTGTGTCGGAAATATGGTGACATTTCTTACGTCGCTCAGC
>JBBQOG010000220.1:0-6172 GCA_038330665.1 Bacteroidales bacterium | reverse complement strand
GGTCCGGAGCCCCGTATTTCAGCCAGACACGGCCCATATCGGTATCAAACCCATGTCTGATCTTCGTTTTATAGGCGTTTTCAATCAGCATCACCTGGGTTTTGTAATGATCCCACTCCGCTTCCGGGCTCTTGTCGTTACGTGTTTTCCAGAAGTTATACAGATATTTCTGCATCTGTTTGGCTTCTGTGGTTTCCACCATGTTTTGCGCAAACTGAATTTCCATCATGGTAGCGATCGGCGTCAGGCTCTTGAGGTAAAATTTCAGGGAATCCAGGGAAGTGATTTTTTCAGCGAATGTGGAAGTGATATCGACCCCTTGAATGTCGCTCAGGTTAATCCTCATGCCCGGGTTGCTTCTCTGGAAAAATACCTTGTTCAGCAGGACAAGCTCATTATTTCGGTCGCGGGCTTCCACTACCAAATTGTAATTTCCGCTGGGAAGCTGACTGATTTGGAGGGTAGCCAGGATGGGGTTTACCGAAGAAGCCTTTTGCTTTTGAAATTTGGAAAAATCGCCGAGCGAGAAACTGGTTTCAAAGGATTCCAGATAATATTTGTAAAGGAAATCCTGTCCTGCGCCCATCTTTTTATCCAGATTATACAATTCGGTGTAAAAGGTGAGGGTGTTGGCCGTGGCCGGGAAAAAATCGCCGACAAAGGGAACCAGGTCGAAACCGCTTTTCGAAAGGATATTTTCTGATTTGGTCGTCTGAAAGGATTCAATAAACTGAATATCACTGTATTTAAGATCAGTTTTATTATACTCCATGGCCAGCACCTCGGAGTGTTCAATTGGAGTCACCTTGTTATTATTGTCTTTGATCGACAGATCGAGTGAGTACACTCCATAGGGGATGGAAATCCGCTGCTGATCGATGAAGTGTGGCTGCGAACCGGCTGTGTCCTGAAGCTCAGCACTCAACAGGTTGTACTTCCTGAAGTCGATAATTTTATCGTCCTTCTTAAAGATCATGGTCACTTCAAGTGAAGCCTGGTAGGTGCCGCGGGCGGTTTTCACATACTCGGCCGACGGGCCGAATACTTTGAGGTAGGTTTCCACATAAGGTCCGGTAGCCGGACTATAGAAGCTGGCATTATGAAAAAGTGCCTGCAGCTCCCGTGCGTTTAACGGGAGAATGGCCAGAAAGGCAAGGCCAACGAGGAGAGTAAATGCTTTGTTCATGTGTAAATAATTTTTAATCGTTGATGGTAATGGGCTCGTACACATGTAGCCCTCAATTGTTTTCATTTCATTTTGCGAGCATTAGCTCGTGAGGGGTTCATGATCAGGTTTTTGTTGAATGAATACTTTATTGTGGCGTTTGGAAGTAGGGGTCTTTGGTTTTGTCCATGCGGTTTTGTGCCGGATAGAAAATGCCTTTTTCTCCGGCAACAAGTCCCATCCGGAAGGAGTTTTTGTCCAGTTTTTCACTATTGTAAAACAGAACGTTTCCCGATTTTACGGAAACTTCAACCTCTTTTCCCCGTGGAGGTGCGTTCACTACGAACCGAGTGCCGGTCACCTTGATCTTTGTTAGTCCGGCATTTACCGTGAACGGGTGTTCCGGATCGGATGTCACATCGAAGCAGGCATCTCCGGAGAGCCGGATTTCCCGGATCCCTTTCACAAATTCGTCGCTGTAAACAAGCTTTGATCCGGGTCCCAGGTCCACGCCGGTACCATCGGGGAGAAAGATTGACTTGGTAATAAGCTCGTCATTCCTGACCGTATGTGTTTGCGTCCGGAAAACAAATAGCAGGCCGGAGCCGATGAGAATCAGAAGAATGGCGGCCACACGTGAAATCCGTATGATCAGGGTGGGGCGGAGCCGTAAAGTGGCGGTTTTATTATCGAGCCTGGGCTCCAGAAGGGTCCATCCGTCAGAAATCTCCTCTGCAGTGAGGGGATCAGCGGTTGATTCGTATACCGATTTTAGTTCGGTGAAATGTTGCAAATTACCTGTGTTGGCAGATAACCATTCGTTGATTAATCGATTCTCTCCCGCCGTGGTTTCCTGGCTTAAGAACCGGAATAATAATTCGTCCGTTATCATAGCATCTGCATTTACACCTACGACACTTCATCCCGGCAAAAACCCCCAAATCATCAGCGGATTTTTTTCAGCCGTTCCCGGAGAATTTTCCTGGCACGCGAGAGGTGATTTTCTATGGTCTTGATATTCAGTCCTAAGGCGATAGCTATATCCTGCTGTTTTTCGTCCAGAAGGACGGCCCGGGTAAACACTTCACGGGGTTGGTCCGGCAGCAGGCGGATCTCTTTTTCGATCCATTCCAGTTTCAGGGGATCCCGATGTTCGAAGCTGGAAGATGAGGCAAACCAATTGGTGATCTCCAACGGGTTGGTTACATATAATTCCCTGATTTTTCTCGAACGCAGCCAGTTCAGGCCGCGATGATACATGGAAGAATAGAGATAAGGTTTGAGGGCCCCCTGAATTTTTATCTGCTGCCGTTTTTCCCATAGATCAAGAAAAAGGTCCTGTACCAGTTCACGGGCGGCTTCGAAATCGTGGGTAATCGAAGTGCCGTAGGTAGTGAGCCCGGGTGAGTAGGTGACATACAGGTGCTTAAACACTTCTTTGTCACCGTTTTGCAGGCCTTTCTTGAGAATGGTTTCGTCAGCGTTCAAAAGAGATCAGAAATACTTTTGTAAGATATCCAGAAATTCGTTATGTATCAACCCATTAGTGGCCACAAATGTTTCGCCGAAAAGATAATTTTCGCCCCCATGGAATTCACTCACCTTGCCGCCCGCCTGTTTAATAATCACCGTTCCGGCTGCAACATCCCATGGTTTCAGGTGATATTCCCAGAACGCATCATAACGGCCGCAAGCCACATAGGCCAGGTCGATGGCTGCCGAACCCATTCGCCGGATGCCATGAGTACAGCCCATGAGTTCGCGGAAAGAGCCCATATAAGCATCCACAAGCGAAAAATCGGTATAGGGAAACCCGGTGGCTACGAGTGCCTGGTTCAATGTTTTGCAACTACTTGTATGAAAGGTCCTTCCGTTAAGCTGAGCCGGGCCATCCTTCCAGGCCGCGAAGCACTCCTCTGCAATTGGGTCGTAGATCACTCCGATCACCAGGTCCTCATTTTCCTGCAGGGCGATACTGATGCAAAACGGGCTCACGCCATGGATGAAGTTGGTGGTGCCATCGAGCGGGTCCACGATCCAGTTATATGCTTTACCCCGATGAGAATAGGTGCCCTCTTCGGCAATGAATCCGGCTTCGGGAAGGATCAGGGCCAGCCCGTCGAGCAGCAGTTTTTCTGTTGTTTTATCCACATCGGTTACAAAGTCCATCTGACCTTTGGTTTCGATCATGCCGGCAGTAATTTTCCCGGTCATGGATTTAAGGTAAAGACCAGTTTTCCTGGTTAAGGCGATGACGGATTCGGTGAGTTCGCTATAGTTCATAAAGATTTTTACACAGGGTTACACAGAGGCACAGAGTTACACAGAGGACTAAAGTAATGGTTTAGGGTTGATTAATGTAGCGGTGACGACGCCATTATTTTCGGGACCGGTTAATGAGACCAACCCGGCGCGGTGGAGGAATTCAGAATGGTAATCTGTACGGATTTCGATGTAGTTTTCTGTAAAACCGGTCATAGTGCCATCTGGTTTTTTTTGTTCAAAGATGGCGGTACGTTCCTGGCCGATCTGGCTGTCACAGAAGTCCTTTTTCAAACGGTCGCTGATCCGGTGCAGGGCATGACTTCGTTCATCCCGCACGCGGTTCTGCACTTTCCCGGGCATTTCAGCGGCGGGCGTACCGGGACGTTCGGAATAGGTGAACACATGAAGGTAGGATAGGGGAAGTCCGGAGATGAAATCACAGGCTTCTGCAAAATTCTCATCGGTTTCCCCGGGAAATCCCACGATCACATCGGCGCCAATGGAACAATCCGGCATCAGGGATTTGATTCTCATTACACGATCGGCGAAATGGGCCGTCAGGTAGCGGCGCTTCATATTTTTAAGAACAGGGTCGGAGCCGGATTGAAGGGGTATATGGAAATGAGGAGCAAACCGCTTTGAATGTGACACGAAATCGATGAGTTCATCGGTAATCAGGTTGGGTTCGATTGAAGAAATCCGGAAACGGAGGATACCCTCAACCTCATCTAAAGCTTTGGCCAGCTGCGTAAAGGTTTCACCGGTACTTTTACCAAAATCGCCGATGTTGACACCGGTGAGGACAATTTCCTGAAGACCCTTGCCGGCTAATTCGCCCGCCTCATTTACGATACTCACGATCTGAGGATTGCGGCTTTTTCCTCGTGCTTTTGGATTGGTACAATAGGTGCAGGGATAATCGCAACCATCCTGAACCTTGAGAAATGCCCGGGTTCTTTCGGCAGTGGAGTGGGAGTGGACGAATTTCTGATCCTCGACGATTTCGCAGCTGTGCACTTCCGCGCGTTCCTTTTTTGTGATATCGGAAAGGTATTTAGCCAGATCGAATTTGTCGTTGGTCCCGAGCACCAGATCCACCCCTTCCCACGAGGCAATTTCATCCGGATTCAGTTGGGCATAGCACCCCATGGCCACGATATAACTTTCGGGCGATATCTGCAAGGCTTTATGGACCGCCTGCTTTGTTTTCCGGTCGGCTGAACCGGTTACGCTGCAACTATGGATCACCGTGATATCCGCTTGCTCACCAAAGGGTACCCGTTCATAACCGGACTCTTCCAGCTGCCGGCCGATCTCGCTGGTTTCGGCGAAGTTGAGTTTACAGCCGAGGGTATGAAAGGCGACTTTCTTCATTTTTCTATTACACAGAGGGCCACGGTGATAATTGTTATTTACACCGCTGAAAACGGATGTTTAACCTATTTTGGGGGTTTAGGTATTTCTAATTGTTTACAAATCAAGCTACAAAGGTCATCATCAACATCAGGATGCCTTGGTATATTTGTTCGTAAACCATTTCTATAGTTTATATACTTATCGTGTTTGGCACCATGCTTGACAAAACCGCAGTTATGTTCGTTGAGGTATTTGATGAATTTTAACCTTTTAATTAATCAAGCGAAAGTCAATTCTTCCTCCTGAATCATTTCTCCATCCGGGCGATATTGTTCACGGATATCCTCAAGGTACAATTCCAGCGAATCAAGAATGTTTTCTTTAACTTCTTCTACCGTTAAGCCTTGCGTAAAAACGGCGGGCATTTCTTTTAACTGCCCTATCAGGTAACCGCTGCTACCTTTCTTTATCACCAATGTCAGAGTCATTCTGTTCTGTTTTATACAAAGATACAACTCTTAGTGCTAAAATCACTACAGCAAATTACTAGCGAGCTCGGCGAGGTGGCTGCGTTCGCCGTGGACGAGGTTGACATGGGCGAAAACGTCCTGGCCCTTAAGTTTATCGGTGAGGTAGGAGAGGCCGTTTGACTTGAGATCGAGGTAAGGGGAATCAATCTGGTGTATATCTCCCGTGAAAACGATTTTAGTTCCCTCGCCGGCACGCGTGATGATGGTTTTGACTTCGTGCGGAGTAAGGTTCTGGGCTTCGTCGACGATGAAAAATACTTTGCTCAGGCTGCGGCCGCGAATGTAGGCCAACGGGGTGATGATCAGCTTTTCTTCTGCCAGGAGCTGGTCAATCTTTAAAAACTCCTTGCTGCGGGCGTCGAATTGATGCCGGATGACGGCCAGGTTATCAAACAAAGGCTGCATATAGGGTTCGATCTTTTCCTGGGCATCACCGGGAAGATAACCAATATCCTTGTTTCCCAGTGGTATAATGGGTCTTGCCAGATATATCTGGAGATAATCCCGCCGTTGTTGCAATGCGGCGGCCAACGCCAGGAGGGTTTTCCCAGTTCCGGCTTTACCGGTCAAACTCACCAGGTTAATATCCGGTCGAAGCAACGCGTCGAGGGTCATGGTTTGCTCGGCGTTCCGGGGTTCAATACCATAGCATTTTTGTTTTTGCACTACGTGCAGGGCGCTGGTGCGGATATCGAAAATAGCCAGGGCGGTGGATTGATTTCCTTTTAGTACCAGATACTGGTTCGACATAGGATCCATTCCGAGATTGAATTCCTCAACCGAGACGCCATCCGGTGAGTTATAAAGTTTTGCGAGTACTTCGTCGCTTTGATTTTCGATGGTGGGAATCCCCTCA
>JBBQOG010000219.1:0-6240 GCA_038330665.1 Bacteroidales bacterium | reverse complement strand
GGTCGGGGCCTTCAACCTTTATGGAATCAGGCGTGACCTGCACCAAACTGTCAGCAATTATCGAAGATCCGGATTCATAGGTGAATACCGGTATCACCCTGACTATTTTGATTTTCTTCACCGCAAATCTTAACGACAGCGTATCCGGGTAGATCGATTGCACCTTCAGATCCTTCAGCTGTGTCGAAAATTCGTTAAAATATTGATTCATAGGCAGGGTTTCGATAAATCCCCTATTCTTTCGGGCAGGCAGCGATTTTAGCTTTGCGAAATCGATCACAAGCGGGGTCTTGGAAAAGTTCCAGTTGTGTTGTAAAATGGAAAACCCCAAGCCTTTCACTTCCAGTGAAATTCTTTGGGGTAAAGTATTGATTGTCATCATCTTATCAGGCGTATTGATATACCTGACAGGATGTTCCACCCAGGTGGTATACTCATTCTCAAAGGCACGCAAAAACCAGAGCGCGGCGGCAATCAGGACGCAGAATAAAAGAATGGTCACCTGCTGTCTGCGCCGGCGTTTTCCGCTGTTAGCCGGATCTTTTACCGGTGAGGAGGTAACCTCTTCCATTAATGATTATTTCGGCTGCTCAATATCTTCGGCGGTGCGAACGACCGATCCTTTGTCAACCTTAACTTTGACATTCTGGTCGATCTCAAGCATGACGGTTTTTTCGTTAACCTCAGCAATCCGGCCGTAGATTCCGCCGGCAGTCACTACTTTATCGCCTTTTTTCAACCCTTCGCGATAGTTTTTCATTTCCTTTTGCTTTTTCATCTGTGGCCTGATCATGAAGAAATAGAAGATCAGGATGATGGCAGCGAAAAAGATGAGGGAGGAATAGGGGCTGGGTTGTTTTGCACCTGTGGCGCCAACCTGAAGGATAAAAGCTAGTTGGATCATAATGTGTATTTAGGTTATTTTTTACTTTCGGGAACGTAAACTTCCGCGGTGATTTCGAGCTCAATGGTATTGGGTTGCGCATTGGTGAGCAACCGAACTGTTTTGTTGACAGAACCGGATTTTCCTGCGGAGTTGAAAACCACCTCTATTTTACCCTCATCGCCCGGTTTCACCGGTGCTTTGGAAAAGTCCGGAATGGTGCACCCGCAGGTGGAAGAAGCATCTGAAATAAGCAGATCAGACCCGCCGGTATTGGTGAATTTAAAAGTGTACGTAAGTTTTTCTCCTTGTACCATCATCCCGAAATCATGCTTGGTCTGATCAAAAGTCATGACCGGAAGGTTCCCGGAAGATTTTTTCCCGGAGGCGGTAATGGGGTTGGTAATCAGGTTGGATGAAACGGAATGGTCGCTTTTATCTTCTTTTGGCTTACAGCCTGACTGCACGCCAAGAATAACGAACAATCCAACAATCAGAATCTTAAATCTGGACATGGCTAAGCTCTTCAGCAATTTATTAGTAATGCAAATTAAACGAATATCTCTCAGAAGTCAAACCTCTCCTATCAAACCCCTGCCTGTTTTTTTTATTTTATCATCTGTCCGCAAAAGCAGAAAAATTTTGTCGAGGATGCCGTTTATGAAATAGCTGCTCTTTTCAGTGCTGTAATACTTCGAGATCTCGATGTATTCATTCAGGGTGACCTTGGCAGGGATGGAAGGGAAATTGATCGCCTCGCTGATGGCCATCTGCATGATCAGGATATCCATTAATGCGAGTCGTTCAAAGTCCCAGTTTTCACTGAATTTTTTAATCAGGTCCTGATATTCATCGGAATGAACCACCGTTTTGCGAAACAATTCAATCACATAGAGCCGGTCGTCCTCATTGCTGTACATCGACAGGATTGGCATGTCAGATGCCTCTTTCCAGCGGCCCAGTGTTTTGACTACCATCGACCCGATGAATTCCAGGTCGTCATTCCAGTAAATACTTTGTTCTTCAAGAACTTGCAGAAGGAACTCGTTTGGAAGAATGAGCTCAGCTACCAACCTGGTGATGAATTTTTTATCCTGACTGAAATTATCTTCAGGATTATTCATGTATTCCTGATAAACTTCCCACTCCAGCAAATTCCGGTACAGGCTCTTGACGAGCTCTTCCTCATTTGACCAGGAGATTTTTCGTATTTCGAGATATTGACTGAATTTGCGGCTCTCGTTTATGCTGCGGATAATCCGGTTATCGACAAATCGTGTATTGGGGTTCGCTTCTTCGTCGGTGGGAAAGTACTTCGACCTGGCTATATCGGCTCGCTGAGTCATATAACTGGAAATGTCAACCACTAACAGCAGAATCAGGTGATACAGGTCGTAACTTTTTTCAATGCTGAATATCAGCTCTTTTTCAGTTTTTTGCAGGTTTTCGCTTTCGGATACCCGGTATGCATATAGGATCTGCAGGGCTTTGACTCGTAATAATCTTCGGCTGATCATTTGGTTAAAGAACTTTTTTTAAGGTCTGCAAAGGTATGTTTTTTTTTCTACTTTTGAGGGGTTTCGACCCTAACGACTCTGTAATTACAAACTGTTTCAAAATGTTGGATAGAGATAAGCAAGACAGGATGGATCAACCTGACAGGGATGAAATCTATTCGAAAGTGATCCGGGCAGGCAAGCGCACCTATTTTTTTGATGTGAAAGCCACGCGCAGTGAAGATTATTACCTGACTATGACCGAAAGCAAGAAGATTTTCGACAATGACGGTAATTCCCACTATGAAAAGCATAAGATTTTCCTTTACAAGGAGGATTTCGATAAGTTCGCGATGGGATTTGATGAGGCGGTTGGGTTTATCTCCAACCTTTTAGCGGAAGGTCAGGCAGAGGATGCCGCATTACCCGCTCCTGAGGCCGGTTTGACTAGTGTCGAATTCGAGGATCTGGGAGAATCTGAAAAATAAGTACAAGGCCGGTTAACCGGCCTTGTGTGTATAAGGAATATCATTGGACTGAATAGGAGGAAGTATGGAATTGCTTATAAAAGAGGTTGTTACGAAAAGTGACTTTAAAAATTTTCTGTATTTATCTGCCCGCATTCATAAGGGACATAAGAATTGGATCCCTCCGATTTATATGGATGAACAGGATTTTTTTAATCCTTTAAAGAATAAGTCATTTAGTTATTGCTCACATGTAAGGCTGCTTGCCTGGCGTGGTGGTGAGGTGGTAGGGAGAATCATGGGACTGATAAACCACCGGTACAATGAGGCCAAAAAGGAAAACAATGCCCGTTTCAGCTATCTTGAAACATTTGATGACCAAGAAGTTGCACATGCGCTACTTTCCTGGGTCGAAAACTGGGCGCGTAATCAGGGAGCTGATAAAATTGTCGGACCACTGGGGTTTTCGGACAAGGAGCCGCAGGGTTACTTGGTGGATGGGTTTGATGAGCCGACGGTGCTTGCGGCTAACTGTAACTACAAATATCAGGTTGATCTGATTAAAAATGAAGGGTATGAGCCGGAAATAAATCTGGTCAGCTATAAGATGTCGATTCCTGAAACTATGCCTCCGCTTTATAAAAGGATTCTGCCCCGAATTGAAAAGAATAATACAGACCTTCGGATGGTTTAATTTGACTCCCGGTGGAAACTCCGTAAATACATCAGGCCCGTTCTGCATCTGACCAACAGGGCTTTTCAGGTGATTTATGGTTCCATGCCCTACGAGGAGAAGGAGATGGATGACTTTGCAAACCGTTTCATCTGGCTGCTTAATCCCAAGTTTGTAAAGGTGATCGAAGATGCTAAAGGAGAGGTGGTCGCCTATACTGTTGCCATGCCGGATATCAGCACGGGTATCCAGAAAGCCAAGGGTCACCTGCTGCCCTTTGGAATTATTTCCATCCTGCGTTCAGGAAAAAAATCACATCGGATGGTGGCACTGCTGGGTGCGATTGAAGAACCTTACCGTGGGCGAGGACTGGATGTGATGATGGCATTGAAATTATTTGAATCGGGCCGTCAGGAAGGTAAAACTGAAATCGACGGGCACCTGGTCATGGAATCGAACTATGCCATGCGAGGAGAGTATGAACACGTTGGCGGGGTGATTTACAAGTGGTATTCCATATTCGCGAAAAGTTTGAAATAGGGATATTTAATTCTTAACTTATGGGTCATGAATAAATTACTGGCAATAGCCGGTGGGGTCCTGTTATGTACCTTGCCGGTTTCGGGGCAGGAAATCCGGCAGATCAGCCTGCAAACTGAAAAGGGGTTGACGGTTAATAGCTTCCGGGATCTTTCAGGCAAGGGGCATGCAGCTGACCTTCCACTGATCTCATTCCGATTAGGAGAGAAACTGATTGATGCCCGGCAGATGCGGGTTGTTGCTACTGGAGATTCAACTATTGCCAGGCTGGATGATCAGCTGGAAGTGACCTTCAGGCAGGAAGCCGGTTTTACCCCCGGATGGAAGGGGTTTGTAAGGATTCAAAACCTTACCCTGGCAGACACCCTGGAGGTATGGAATATCGTACCCTTCGGAGAAGCGCCTGATCGTGTTTACGTTACCGGATTCGGCAGACATGAACTCTCGCGCACGCATCTGGCCCGTCCCGGACTGAAACCGGTTAATGTGATCGTTCCGGATAATGCCTGGAATCTCGGGTTTTCGGAATCGGTGTTGAGTGATGTTAAAGTGGCCGCCCTGGCGCGACGGACCACATCCGTAAAAGCGCAGATCAGGCGGTTTGAGAATAATCTGTTTCCCGGCGGATCGGTGACCTACGTGTTGTATGCCGATTCCTATGCCGGCGATTGGCAGGAAGGGCTGCGACTCATGTTCCAGACCCGGATGCTCTATGATCTTGCCAGCTTTGACAATACCCTGTACGATCGCGAAGACCTTAAATGGATCCGGCATACCTATGCTTCGCACCTGATTTATGCTTGGGACCATCAGTATTATGATAGTAATATGCAGAAGAATAACCTCCGGGAATTTATTGAAAGGGGTAAAAAATGGTACGGAGGTGACGATTTCATCGGGATCTGGCCCACATGGCCATCTCTGGGCCTTGACCAGCGAAATCAATGGGACCTCTTCCGGGATTTGCCGGGTGGGCTAAGAGGGCTCAATCAGACTGCCGAGATGTGCAGGAACAATGGATCCCGGTTTTTTATCTGTTATAACCCGTGGGACGAGGATACCCTATCGGAGAGCCATTACAGCGGTATGGCCGACCTGATCAAAGAAGTGGGGGCTGATGGGGTAGTGCTCGATACCAAAGGCAGTTCTTCACTGGAACTTCAGCATGCCGCCGACAGTGTACGCGCGGGAGTCGTGATGTACAGTGAGGGAATGGCCGTGGTAAAGGATATGCCCGGAATCGTGGCCGGACGGGTGCACAATGCGCTGTACTATCCGCCAATGCTCAACCTGAATAAGCTGATCAAACCTGACTTTGCCATATATCGTGTAGCCGAAATCGCCTTTGAGCCCATCAGGAGGGAGTATGCCACCTCCTTTTTTAATGGATATGGAACGGAATTAAATATTTTCAAACCAGGCCGCCCCGACAGGATTGAAGGCGATTATCGGTTTTTCGGTCAAACGCTGAGAATTCTGCGTGAGAATACCACGAATTTCTGCAACTATGATTTTGTTCCCCTTGTTTCGACCCTCCAGGAGGGTGTTTATGTGAATGGCTGGCCGGGAAATGATAAGCTGGTGTATACCATTTTCAGCCTGATACCGGAAGGATTCGACGGAAACCTGTTTGAGGCGGAAACACCAGCCGGTTTTCACTGGGTTGATGTATGGAAACACAGCGAAATAGAACCCCGCAGTGAAGGCGGCAAAACATACATACCGGTAAGTACCGAAGCTTTTCATAAATCCTGGCTTGGAACCAATAATGAGGGTGCAGTGAGTTCGGTCATCCGCTTTCCGTCGCTGTTGAAGGCAAATCTCAATATTGACCAGTTATCCTTGTCGGCATCCAGGGGCGATGAAATCCGGATTTGGGCTGGAAATCCCGATTACGAGAAGAAGCCGGTCATTTTTGATGTGCTTGGCAGAACCCTTTCACTGAGGGATTATTTTGGCCGGTATGAAGGCAATTTCATAATTCAGCTTTTCCTCAAAAATGAAATCATCGATGAGCGGATCGTCACCATTAAGCCGGGTTCCGCGCGATTGGTCAGCCTTTCGGTTCCGACCGAGGCAGCCCTTGCTGCCCCGCCAGGCATGATTAAGATTCCGGAGGGCCTTTTTACCTGGAAAACCACCCACGGTGATGATTTTATTGGTTATCCGGAACTGCCGGTA
>JBBQOG010000218.1:0-6295 GCA_038330665.1 Bacteroidales bacterium | reverse complement strand
CGGGGTCATCCAGATGGTGTCGTTAAAACGCTTAACTCCCTGAGTGAGTTCAACAGGAACCTTTACCGAACCCAGAAAATGGCCATTCTCATCGAACAGCTGGTTCTCATCACCCATTCCGGCAAAGGAGATGAGTAATTCCCTATGAACCGGAAACCAGGTCATCTCTTCCACCAGATAGCCTCCGTGCTCCCCTGGACCCTTGCCGCCCCGGCCAAATTCCCGGATGAATTTTCCGTTCAGGTCAAACTCCAATACGCGACAGGGGCCCATGCCAACCTGGGTCCAGGTCAGGATCGAATGACCGGTCAGGCAAATACCTCCCGGATAGGCAATCATGCACTCTTTCCCGGTTTCCAGCGGAATGATCCGGAAATCGCTGAACAATTCTGTCAACCTGACCGTGGAAGCAGAATCATCGATCTGCTCCAGATGAATTTTCGGGATCACCTTGCCTCTTGCCGGGATGTGCTCAATAATCCCGTATCCGGCATTTGTGTTGGTTTTACAAGAGAAAAATGCAATGGACAGGATTAAGGAAGGGCCAATCAGAATAAAGCGAATCTTCATTTTGGTAGGGTGGGTTGAACATCCTTTAAAATTACTGTTTTTGCCGGAACCTTAGTCATCCTGTAAGCTACCCCTAAAAGTGAAATTATTTCTGGCACCTGATTGGCATAAAACTTCCAAACCTGGATGAATCTGGATGAACTTTGTTGAATTCTAAACGAGGTAATCCATTGAGATAGAATTTAGTTAGAATCAACGTAACTCACGGAAAATCAGATATATCCATACGCTTGTGACCTCCACCTTTAGAACCGATCTACCTGTTAATCAAGTAGATCGGTTTTTTGTTTTAGGGATTTGGCACGTGGTTGGCATAAAATTTCTTGAACCGGGTGAATGTGGGTGAATCCGGATGAATTCTTTCGGTGAGTGAGACCGCCAAATCGGGTTGTATATTATCGTGTCAGAAATTTGATTTATATAAATGGTTCTTGCCATAGCGACCCTACAAGTATAAAATTGCATCAAGATGATACACTCGTTCCACTTTTATTTGTCTATCCATCAAACATGCCTGAACACTATAGGTTATGCATCAGCTAAAAAGGAACAAACACTACAAATCTTATCGAGGTAATGTTTCTAAATTTGGAAACATTGACTATCTTTGCATTGTTAACAAGGTCAATAAAGAATGAGATATTTTGAAACACGATTTTTGGAAGAGGCTAATACTTTTTTAGCTGGACTTGATTCAAAGACTGTCAGAAAGGTCTTCTACAACATTGACTGGGCTTAGCAAACTAATGACCCAAAGCTTTTTAAGAAACTTCAAAATGACATTTGGGAGTTAAGGACTAAGTTCGCAGGACTCGAAATTCGCCTTCTTGCATTTTGGGACAAGACTGACAATAAGGAAACTTTGGTGATTGCAACGCACGGTTTTATTAAAAGGTGAATAACGTTCCGGCCAACGAAATTGTCCGGGCTATTAAACTGAAGGATAAATATTTTGAGAGTAAAAAATAAAATAATCATGGCAACAGAAAAAGTAAAAACATACGCGCTTGGTGAGATGAAAGACAAGTACATTGGCCATACGGGCACCAAAGAGCGTGACGAGTACGAATATGAACTTCGCATGGACGTTTTAGGAAAAATGATCAAGAAGGCCAGACAAGAACGCAACTTGTCGCAAGAAGAACTTGGTGAACTTGTTGGTGTCCAGAAAGCTCAGATTTCTAAACTTGAAAATAGCGCGAATAGTGCGACAATTGACACTATTTTGAAGGTTTTTAAAGCGCTGAAAGCGGAGATTAACTTTAATGTGAGGATAGAAGACAACTTTGTAAAACTCGTATAAGAATAAACGCCGAATGCATAACCTTCTGCTACCAACCTGTTTAACATCAAGCGGGCACACCATGAGAAAAGATTACCGATCGTATTTTCCAAGGAAAAGATTGAGCGGTTCAAGCACCGGACCCTCCTTTCTTGGTATAGGCTTAAGGTCCGGAGAGATGTTCATACTGAATTCGGGAGCCTTTATCTTTGGGATGAAATTTGGAATTGGAATTATTTCCATTGGAACTTCTCTGCGTTGAACCTCAAGATTCATGGTAAGCTTGCTGCTAGCATGGATGGGCACGTCGGAAATGATCAGGGAATGGTAGCCGACAATATTGACCTTAAGTGCGTATTTTCCGCAAGGAATGTTTTCAATGTTGTAGGTACCGTCAATATCCGATGTGGTCGTTCTCATCAGTTTAACATCCTTGAATATTCGAATTGCCTCGAATGGAATGGACTCCCGGTCGGCCTGACTGACAATCTTACCACCCAGATTTCCTGATAGGGCCATTAGATCAGCCGATGCCATGATTCCTGCAATTAAAAGTTAGCGACTTTTTTTGAGACCACCAAACCGGGTTAGGGGAATGCGATGCGGGGACTCCAACCTACATATGCCCATGCATAAGTTGAAAGTTGAAATGCGGTGTAATGCCCTCCTTTATTTCCCGGCACTCCTCTTTTTTTGTCTCGGATAGGATCTGGTCGAAGTAAACCTGTTTGATGGGGAGGTAAAGTATGTTTTCTTTTGCGGGAGTCATCGGTTGTCAATGATTAATATCCTTCTGCTCTTTTCAGTATGATCGGAAGCAGAGTTTTTCCATTGGCGACCTGAAAAAGCTTCCAGGTATTCTTATCGGCACCCGCTTCGAGTCTCCAGCTTTTCGCCGGATCGGCCAGCTGTTTTTTCAGTAAGCGGGGAAAAGCATTGGCTGCACGGGCATCTTCCCAAGTCCTGATTACTTTAAATATGGCATCCTTTTGGGGGCAGCTTTCTACATCTTTCTGGTTTAAATAAAGGCTGTAAGTGGTTCCGACTCCTACTGAAATGGCCTGTATATGTTCATACTGTTCAACGGTTGACTCAGCCTTTATCGGGAAATTGCCGCCCATGCCGACCGGGAAAAAATTCGAAAGAGTTACCTCTTTCAGGTCCTTCCCCTGACTGGTGGTGCTACCCCATTCACGCGTGTCGGGATCATACAGGTTTTTGCCTCCACCCACGTTCCAGATACTTTGATAATGCCAGGAACCTTCCGATAAAGTGGCCCCGGTAAATCGAATGTATGAAACACCAATCTGCGCACCCCTTTCGAACATTTTCCGGAAAAAGCGTTTGGCTGAATAATAGCCATGCCCGTTGTTAAACAGAAATTCCTGCCCGTCAAAATCATAATATGCGATACCATTGATGTGGCAGAGGTCGGCATAATATTCAGCAATTTTATCCTGAAGTTGAAGGTTTGGAATGATGCCATCGTATCCGTAATTGATGGTAACCTGAAGCTTGTATATCGTATCTCCAGCCAGATGATCTGCCGGGGTCGTTTGCCAGTATCCCCGGCTAACATTCAGTAATCGGTATGGTCTTGTATCCGTTACTCCCAGATAATGAATGAGTTCCTTCCCAATTTTTATCATATTTAACGATTTCGCATGCCCTTCCCAACTGGCAATTTCATCAAGGTATTTCGGGTCGTTGATCAGAATTACAGTGTCGTTTGGACTGATCGCTTTCATCAGGAGGCGTTTTTGCTGATAACATAAGCTATCGCTCGGGATCGGACTGGCATCTTTTGTTCCTGGAGCCAACGCATTGGTTATCGGAGTCCGGCCAATAATAATTCCGTATTTCGCAGCCATCTCCGAGAACTCTTTGTGCGATTTATTTCCTTCCGTCATTTTCAGAGGCTTTTGCTCAAAGTTTTTACCATCAAGATAGCCTTCATTTCCACGATCGGGCCGCACAAATCCCTGATCGTAGAGACTAATTGCCTTAAAACCAAGCCGGGAAGTATACGAAATAATGCTGTCGTACAACCCCCCGCTGGTTATGGCATCGGGCACAAATGCTGCCGGGTCCTTCACCCATTTGCCATTTAATGTAGGGTAGGGAAGCCCTTCAGACAAAACAATGTTTTGCATAACATCTAACAAGGCAGTACTGTCGGGACTGCCCCAAAGTGCAATTGATGATCCGATGTAATCAACTCCGGGCAGTGGCTGAACCTCGATATGATTGGGCGTATTTGCGGCCATATTGGGTATTAGCGAATAATAGACTTCCCGCTCAATTGAACGATCCCTTGAATGATAGGCGATGGAAATTCTGCCTTCTCTGTCAACTTCAGCGGCATTACCATACATGATCCGATAGTAAGGCTCTTTATGCGCATAAAATGCCACATCACTTATCCCATCGCCACCAAGAGAAAAAACTTTGCCTTCATACAGATCGGCCGGCAATGGAAAACGGGCAGGGTCAGGACTATGGATAATGTATTGAAAGGGTGCTGCATCGGCTTCGGTGTCAGATGTCCCGCCTAAAGTGTTATCATCAAGTGCCAGCATTCCAATGGCGTAATTGACTGCTTCAGAGGTGTCCCTGGCAACTCCGATTATTTCACCAAGGAGGTTGGTAATGTTCGTATGGATTGGCCCCCATTGAATGCAGTCGATCCCATTCCTGGGCGATAAATTTTTAAGCGTCAGCCGGATGTACTTTTCCTTCGGCTCTACCTTGACTTTTGCTACAGAGCCATTGGCATAGGTCAGCGTTAAAATGCTATTTGAACGTACATATTTTGCCGAAATCGGGGAATGGTATTTTTTTTGAGAGGATTCGTAAAGCGAAAGTATGGGTGATGGCTTATCGGCGGGACTAAATTCGTGGGAAGGTATTGCCGTGATGTTCTTCATCTCGGTAATAAATCCTTTGCTATTGATATTAATTTTAAAATATCTGCTGCTGAAATGGTATTGAGCAATAAGTACACCTGGTGCGAGATTCAGGGCAACGATTAATAATAGGGATAGCATCTTATTCATGCTGGAAATCTTTGTTACTGTTTAGATGCCGTCGAATATAATTAAAAAATGCACGAGCTTATAAAAAGTGCTGGGCGACTGGCTCATCAAGGAAGTGAAATAACCGGGGAGTGAAAAGGAAAAAGACTATTTTAGGCCGGTCAATGATAACCTAAAATATGAAGTCAACCCTAACCATTGCATTCCGGTACAAAGGATGTTCCATTTCAGATGATTGAAATACGCAAAGTTACGGTTATCAGGTATATGCAGCCGCTCCGCGAAGGAGGTTCTTTGCCTGCTTTGGCGGAAGCCGATGACGGGTTCAAATATGTCGTCAAGTTCAGAGGGAGCGGTCA
The DNA here is from genome assembly GCA_038330665.1 of Bacteroidales bacterium. Classification (GTDB taxonomy): domain Bacteria; phylum Bacteroidota; class Bacteroidia; order Bacteroidales; family UBA12481; genus UBA12481. Next base: position 1,049 of record JBBQOG010000218.1, on the reverse strand, counting down.
TGGGGTCAAGACACTCGTGGCAGAGCTGGTTGCAGGGGAAATGGCCAGGGCCATCGGCCTAAAGGTACCTGAACTGGTAATTGCAGGGTTGGATGAATGTTTCGGGCGAACTGAAGGGGACGAGGAGATACAGGATCTTCTGAAAGCCAGCCAGGGGTTGAACCTTGGACTGCATTTTCTTACAGGAGCCTTTACCTATGATCCTGTGGTGACACAGATCGATCCGCTCCTGGCTTCCAAAATTGTTTGGCTCGACAGCCTGGTCACCAATGTAGACCGGTCGTTCAGGAATACCAACATGCTCATGTGGAACCGGGAACTTTGGCTGATCGACCATGGATCATGCCTGTATTTCCACTATAATTGGGAGGGATGGGAAAAGAAGGCGACAGGGCCTTTCCCCCATATTAAAGACCATGTCCTTTTAAGCCAGGCTACTAAGCTGGAGGAGGCCGGTCGAATTTGCCGGGAATTACTCACGGAAGCTAAAATCAAGGAGATCGTCGATCTGGTCCCCGACGAATGGCTGATCTGGGATTCTCACAACGAAACGCCGGATCAAATAAGATCCGTATATTTCAGGTTCCTGATGCAGCGACTGGAATATTCCGATACATTCATCAAAGAGGCGAAGGATGCAGCAGAACAGTATTTATGAATATGCCATTGTAAGGATTGTCCCACTTGTTGAAAGGGAGGAATTCTTGAACTGCGGAGTGATCCTTCTTTGTAAAAAGGAGAAATATCTCCGCATGGTATTCCTTCTTCGTGAGGAAAGGATATTGTTCCTCAGCCCGGAAGCCGATATCGTTGAGATCCGTAAAAACCTCGAAGCTTTTCGTAAAATTACCGCCGGCGACGTGGATGGGGGGCCCATTGCCCGTCTCGACGAGCCGGAGCGTTTCCGATGGCTGACCGCTGTGCGAAGTACTTCCATCCAAACATCAAGGCCGCATCCGGGGATAAGCTCCGACCTCGATAAAACCCTGGATACCCTCTTCGCGGAGATGGTGGGATGAACCGGTCGGGCATACCCCTGGTGAATAGTC
>JBBQOG010000217.1:0-6314 GCA_038330665.1 Bacteroidales bacterium | reverse complement strand
GATCAGGATCGGGGTGTTGAGATCATCGTTGAGGGCCTGAAAGCACAAATCCTTCCATTCATCGATTTTGATGGTGGTTTGATCCGATACCGGAAGGTCAGTCAGCATGCCCGAGGACTTCATCAACCGGGCCAGTCCCTTTTCAGATGCCTGCAGAGCTTCGTTGGAAAAATCCAGAGTCGACCGGTAGTGGGCCTGCAGGATGAAGAATCGAATGGTCATCGGATCGTATGCTTTCTCCAGAAGGGGATGATTCCCCGAAAAGAACTGATCGAGCAGGATCCCGTTTCCCAGCGACTTGCCCATTTTCTGCCCATTTATCGTGATCATGTTATTATGCATCCAGTATCGGACCGAATCTACCCCATTAGCAATTTTTGATTGGGCGATTTCGCACTCGTGGTGCGGAAATAGAAGGTCCATTCCACCACCGTGAATATCAAATATCTGACCCAGATATTTGGTGCTCATTGCGGAACATTCCAGGTGCCAGCCCGGGAATCCGGCACTCCAGGGAGAATTCCATCGCATGATATGCTCGGGCAAAGCTTTTTTCCAGAGGGCAAAATCAAACGGATTCCTTTTTTCCTCCTGCCCCTCCAAGTCACGGGTGGTCGACAGCAGGTCTTCCAGTACGCGGCCGGAAAGTTTTCCGTAATGATTAGTCCGGTTGTATTTTTCCACGTCGAAGTATACCGACCCGTTACTGACATAAGCAAATCCGGCATCCAGGATTTTCTGGACCATTTCCATTTGCTCCGGAATATGCCCGCTGGCTCTGGGCTCAATGCTGGGCTTCAGTACGTTGAGCTGGTCCATGTTGTGGTGGTAATTGTCGGTATACCGTTGAACGATCTCCATGGGTTCAATCTGTTCCAGCCGGGCACGGGTGGCAATTTTATCCCTTCCGGAATCAGCATCATTTTCAAGATGCCCGACATCCGTGATATTCCGCACGTACCGGACCTTGTATCCCAGGTGTTGCAGGTATCGGAACAGCAGGTCAAAGGTGATGGCCGGCCGTGCATGCCCCAGATGCGCATCGCCATAAACGGTGGGCCCGCAAACATAAATTCCGGCGAAAGGAGGATTCAGGGGCTTGAATACTTCCTTGGTGCGCGTAAGCGTATTGTAAATGATAAAGTCAGCCATAAATCAGGGATTTTGCTTCCGTAAAAGTAAAAAAAAAATTAGCCAGGGGGAAGGGAAGGAAGGTAACCTGGCTAATTTGGAAGTTGGCAAAGTGCGGGGTTCGGAATCCGGGCGGACCCTAATCGGCAATACTGAAAGGAAACACGCGGAGGGGTGCTCCACGATGTTTTGATATTTTACTGGTAATTGGTCTCATTCTCTCTTTATGTTGAGACCAAAAGTAAAACATACCATTCAAAAGAAAATCGGGAATGTGTATTCTGCCGGGTTGACTGTATAACCTGCAGGGTTTTCAGTTTAATTGGTATAACCCATCGTCAGGCTCAGATTTCGAAGGCCCTCTATAAATTCATTTTTGCGGGTTCGCGATACCGCCAGGGTAACTCCGTTGGTCATGGTTACGGTACCCCCCTGGCCCCGCTGGTACTTCTTAACATACCTCAGGTTGACCAGGTGTGTATTGTGGATCCGAATGAAATTGAGCCCGGTCAGAATCTCTTCGAACTGGTTCATGGTTTTCGTGACAATAATGCTTTCCTCTGATGACAGAAACACGGTGGAATAGTTTCCGGCCGCTTCGAGTCGTACAATTTCCTGAATTTCCACAATGATCAATCCATCATTTGAAGGCAGGCTGATCTTGTCGAAATTGTTTTTCAACGACCGGTTCAGGATTTCAATCCGGGGTTGGATATTATTGTTGCGTCGGGTTTTTCGATAGCGCTGTACTGCTTCCTCGAGTTCCCGGTAGTTGATGGGTTTCAGCAAATAATGCAGGGCCGAAAATTCAAATGCTTTTAGTGCAAAATCATTATAGGCAGTGATAAAAATGATCTCAAATTCAACCTTGCCGATCCGGTTTAAAAGATCAAAGGCATCGCCATCGGGCATGGCAATATCAAGAAAGACCAGTTCGGGGTTCCGTTCCTGGATCACCTTCATACCCGATTCCACCGAATTGCCGGTGCCGATTACCTCAATTTCCGGACAATAACGTTCCAGCAGCGTTTGGATGGTTAGCAAGCTCTTATGCTCATCTTCCACGATTACGGTCCTGATTTTTTCTTCCATGATTATTTAGGTTAAATCTTTAGGTCAACAGGTAAAAAGAGCTCCACAAGGGTCCCCGCAGCGGTTCCGTCGGAACGATTGAGATCGGAGATTTTCAGGAAGATCTTTTTGTTATTCATTTTATTCAGCAATTCAATGCGCTCCTCGATATTCCGGATTCCGCTCGAAAGATGATTGGGTTTCTTTCCCTTCAGTGTCATGGCCTTTTCCCTTCCGATGCCGTTATCCTCAATGGAAACCTGGAAAAAATCATGTTGGTCGATAAAGCTGATCGTGAGGATTCCCTTGGTTTTCAGCGGAAGCAATCCGTGCCAGATGGCATTTTCCACAAAGGGTTGAATCAGCATCGGTGGGATCATCGTTTCATTGTAATCGATACCTCCCTCTTTAAGTATCTGATATTCAAAATCACTTTCGAACCGCAATTTTTCCATGCTCAGGTACAACGACAAAGTGGTGATTTCTTCATGCAGTGGGATGAGGTTTTTCTTCGAATTTTCCAGAATTCGGCGGATGAGACCTGAGAAATTTGTGAGATAGATATTCGCTTGGACTTCATCATGTTGAATGATAAAATGCTGGATCGAATTCAGGGAATTAAAAATAAAATGCGGGTTCATCTGGGAAAGCAGGGATCGTTTCTCCGCCTGAAGCAACTGGCGTTTTTCAAATTCCCGCCGCTGGGTCATCCGGAGAATCATCCGAAATCCCAGCAGACCAATCCCCAGGAGGATCAGACCATAAAGTGCAAAAAGCAATTTGGTTTCATACCAGTGCTTTCGGATTTCCATGTAATAGATCTTTTCATTGGCGGGATCGAAATCGCCATTATAGGAGGCATTTACATGAAAGACATACTTCCCGTGAGTACGGTTGGGATAGCGTGCCTCCAGATTGGTGGTAATGATGTATCCTGCATCCACTCCGTCCAATTTGTACTGATACTTCAGGGGACGCGGCATCCGGTAGGTGATGGCCTTAAACTTGAAAACCAGATCATTTTCCCTCGGTTTCAATCGAATCAGCGAATCCAATTCCCTTGGAATGCCATTAACCAGAAGTGGGCCGGGTTCGAGCTGTGGGGCAATCTCCAATGGCTTGGTAAACTCGGGGTTCAAGCGGATAGCTCCCTGTGTGGTGGCGATCCAGATATTTCCTTTGTGCTTGATAATCTGAAAAATACGATTTGAAGGCAATCCCTCACTGATGGTATAGTAGGAAATATTCTCGATTTTAATCCCTGATGCATCTTTTTGCAAGGTGATCCTGTTCAGGCCATTATTGGTTCCGGCCCAGACCACATATTCGTTTTCGGCAAAAAGAACATCAATAATATCACTGGAAAGCCCGTCCTTCTGGGTGATCCGGGTTATCGTCGAATCGGGCTGGATCACGGCGAGCCCGTAATCCGCAATACTCACCCAGATATTTTTACCGGCCTGAATAATATCGTGCGTTCGCCTGGCAAACAGACTGTTTTTTTTCGACCAGGGAAAGTTCACGGAATCCGTGGTGGAATAAAGTCCTGAACTTTGTGAGCCCATCCAGATCCTGCCGAGCGAATCCAGAAGCATACACCTGATACGTGTCATCCGGGCCGGAATGCCATCCGGCATCAGGTCCTTTGATCCATATGCACTGGTGTTTATCCGTTTTAAAACCCGACCCTTCCTGATGATTTCCATGGTATCCGTAAAGCTGGCCATCCATTCACCATCGGGTTTCCGGACATAATCAAAAGGATAGCCCAGAATTTTTTTAACCCCACGATAGGTACCCAGGGTGTCGATTTCCATCAAACTGCTCTTAAATACAATTAGATGATTTTCCGGAGTATGGATTAATTTTCTGATCGGGCCACTGACCGGAGGCAAGGGGATCTCATTAAAAAAATACCGCCGGTTATCCCTTTCACTACCTTTAAACAACCGTCCGGTTTGTGTTCCCAGGTATATATAATCACCATCCGAAACCATGGAGGTGATAATGTTGTCCTTAGTATCCGAGCTGGCGATTTTAAATATGGAAATATCCAGGGTGTTCGCCTCAAAAATACCGTTGGTCGTGGTCGCAAACCAATAATTGCCTTCATGGTCCTGGGCAATTCCACTGACGGATTCACCCTGGAGGTAATATTCCGGTGAAGATTTAAAACTCCCCTGTGGAAACCGGATCACACCCTCACCTTCATCCAAACCCATCCAGAAATTGCCCTTTTTATCCACAAATACCGATAAAATGTCTTTCTGGAACTTTATTTCTTCTTTGATGTGCCCATTTTTGATATAAAAGGCTCTATGCGAATAAATAAAAAGGAACTCATCCTTATTGATTGGGTACAGGTCCTTGCGATAACTGTATTTAGGATCCTTTAATCCGAGGGTCAGGTAAATCCATTCGCCTTCGGGTTCGGCCTGCGAAACAATCGTTTCATCCGTGTGGGGATACCCGATCATATCCCAGTAAAATTCATCCGGTTTGTAATGAATGGCAAGAGATGCGCCGGTATGATTTCTGCGTTGATCAGTCAATTGAACCGGTCTTTCCCCCGGCTTGAAATAGAAAAGATCCGGGCGGTTAAAACACAGGTAAATGGAACTGTCCGGTTTTTCCGTGACGTTCTGAATGAATCCGTTGGATTTTGCAATCTCATGAATTCGTTCGTTCATGGGGTAGGGATACACGGAGTCGCCCATAATATGATGAAGTTGATTATTCATCGACGAAACCCAGATGGAACCGGTTAAGCTTTTGAAAATCCTTAGGTTCGAGTTTTCGCCCAACCCGTCAGAAACCGTAAACTGTCTGCCGTTGTATCCGTCATAACGCCAGACCCCCCGATCGGTAATAGCCCATAAAACCTTGTTCTGATCAAAAACGATCCCGTACACCTCATTGGATGGTAGCAGGAGCCCTGACTCCATTGTATAGTGCGTGTAATTCAGATCCTGGGAATACAGAATGGATTTTGACAGGGTCAGCAGGATGACCAGCATGGTGAAAACCAGGACTTGGCGGTGCACGGTGGGTTGGTTAATTAACCCAAATTTAAAGTAAATCAGATAAATACCCTTTACATTTTGTTAATTTTGTAGCAAATTATTCATAATGCAAAGAAGAAGCAAAAAAGAGAGTCCACAATCGGCAGCCAAAAAAATTCTGAGAAGTAAAATTCTCGGAGTATTTAACCAGAATACGGCTCAGACTCTCAATTATAAACAACTCAGCGCAAAACTTGGACTGACAGACGCCGGTCAAAGGAAATTGATTTCCGATGTTATGGAGGAATTGATGCGCAGCGGACAGCTTATTGAAGTGGAACGCGGAAAATTCAGGGTAAAGGTTCGTGGTGGAAATATCATCGGGACCGTGCAGATGACCCGGTCCGGTGCTGCCTATATCATCACAGATGAGGTCAAGGAAGATGTGTATATCAATAACCGTAATGTGAACCGCGCACTGAACGGAGATAAGGTGAAGGTATACCTGTATGCCCGGCGCGAAGGACAGCGTCTGATGGGTGAAATTGTGGAGATCATTGAACAGCGCGAACGCACCTTTGTCGGAACCATCGAACGGTCGTCGGGATACTATTTCCTGATCCCCGACAACCGCGACATGCCCTACGATATCTTTATCCATCCCCGCAATCTGAAAGGGGCAGAAGAGGGTCAGAAGGTGGTGGCACGCATCACCGAATGGCCACCCACCGCCAAGAATCCGTTTGGTGAAGTAGTGGATGTTCTTGGAGTGGCTGGCTTGCACGAAACGGAAACTCACGCGATCCTGGCCGAATTCGAGCTTCCCTATAAATTTCCGGAGAATGTGCTGCGACAGGCCGAAGCCGAGCCGGGAGAAATCACCGACCGGGAAATAAAATCCAGAAGGGACTTCCGCGAAGCCACTACTTTTACCATCGATCCGGGCGATGCCAAGGATTTCGATGATGCCCTGTCGATCCGTAAACTGGAAAACGGAAACTGGGAAATCGGTGTCCATATAGCCGATGTAAGTCATTATGTTCAACCTTTTTCCGAAATAGATAAGGAAGCGTATTCCCGGGGCACCTCGGTGTACCTGGTCGACCGGGT
>JBBQOG010000216.1:0-6319 GCA_038330665.1 Bacteroidales bacterium | reverse complement strand
CACAAGCCGGCTTAGCTGTATCTCTATTGGATTGAAGGATAGCGCTCCTTGCTGCGACCGGGCCCATTCGAACAGGTTTTCCAGCAACTCGCCGGTGTGCAAGGCAGAAGAATGAATGATACCGACGTATTGTTTTATTTCGGAAGGCCCCAGGGTTTTTAATTCATCATGAAGAATCTGGCTGAATCCTAAAATATTGCTGTAAGGATTTTTTAAATCGTGGGCGATAATCGAAAAAAACTTGTCTTTGGAGGCATTGAGCTCACGGAGAATGGTTTCACTCTCCTTGAGGGCCTTTTCGGTCCGTTTCCGTTCTGTAATATCCCGGTTGACAGTCAGTATGGCCAATTGACCATCATAATCAATCGTTGACGCATTGCAAAGAAGCTGCAGCGGGCTGCCGTCCTTTTTGAAATGGATGGTTTCATATTCCTCCAGTTTGCCGGTCGAAATCATATTCTTCAAGGCAATTTCTCCAATAGGTACATTTTTAGTGATCCTTTTCAAACTCATCCCCACCAGTTCAGATTTGGAAAACCCATAGGTTGAGCATGCCCGGTCGTTTGCGTTCAGAATAATTTCATTTTCCGGTTCAAAAATCAACATTGAATCATTCGCACTTTCGAACAGATTCAGATATTCGCGTTGAGATTTTTTTAATCTCCCCTCGGTAACCATCCGGTCGGACACATCCCGCAAAATTCCCTGGTGATAAAGGATCACCCCGGTTTCATCCTTGTCATACCATCCATGGTCTTCCACCCAAAGCTCGGATCCATCCTTTTTCCGGAGCCGGTACACCCCAACTTCCTCCACCAGCTGGCCGGTAATCAGGCTATCGCGCTCGGAAGGTGCAAAATAGAGTTCTTTTTTAATGTCGATTGCGAGCATCTCTTCGCGGTTGGAATATCCCAACATGCTGACCATTGACGGATTGACTTCAATAAATTTGCCTTCAGGCGTGCTCTTATAAACCCCGTCGGGGATGTTTTCAATTAGGGTCCGGTATAATTCCTCGCTTTCGCGGAGTTCACGCTCCGCCTCTGTACGCTGAGACACTTCATTCAATAGCTTTTGATTGGCTTCTCTGAGTTCTGCAGTTCGTTCATGCACCCTGGATTCTATCGCATCAAAAGAATCCTTGATGCGCACGGCCATTCTGTTAAAGCCATCTCCGATATTTTTAATCTCGTTGGACTTTTGGTCATTACCTGGGATCGGGTCCCATCCATCAGAGCTATGCAGAACTTTTTCATTTAGCTCCTGGATTGGAATGATCAACGTGCGGTACACCTTGGTGCCAAATAGCACTAAACCGATCAGCGATAAAATTCCTAATAATATTGAAGATATTATCCACCATACAATGACATTGGATTTATTGTGCTGTTCCTGAAATGTCCGGTCTTCCCATTCGATCTTGAGCTGTGCGATAGGCTCCATGATTTTCGATTTCGCAGACAGGTATTCGTTGCTAAAAAGCAACTTGCGTGCAAAGGTTGTGTCAGGATTTCCCGGAAGGGTGAAATTTCCATTCCCATTTTTGAAAAGTCCATTCAGTGCTGCAAAAGCCTGCATTTCAGTTTTAACGAGCAGGTCCGATTGTACTTGCGATTCACTCAACAGGTTGAGTTCTGATTGTCCGATGCCTGCCCGCAACATCTTTTCTTTCAAAGAGATCGCTTCTCCAGTAGTGGGAATGAGTGATTTTTGCTGTTGATTAACAAATCCGGAACTCCAATAGGTCGACGAATAATTCTTTGGCCGGGGCATGGTGCCATTCCGTATGCTGAGGATGGCAAAATAATATTGTTTATACAGGCTGTCTCCTGTAATGATATAGGTCCGTGCCATCCGGGTCAGGTCATCAGAGCTTTGGCGCAATTCCTCAGCCAGCTTGATCAACTCATTTCTCTGCGTGTCATTGGCAAACTGTTTCTTTTCAAGCCTCAACAGGTAAAAAGAGGTGGACATCCATGCTCCCATGATCATCAGCACAAAAGCGACCAGCAGAACTCCTAATCGTTTGATTTTCAAAATATAAAAATGAAGGAATCCTTAATCCCCGAATATATTTTAATTTGTTAAAGTTAGCATCCCGCTTTAAGAAAGGCAAACTTATCAAAATATTCCGATGGATATTGGTCATCAAAAATGTTTATATTTGCCATATTAAGTTACCGCGTAAGTATACTATTTTTGAGACCCATTACACAAGAAGATATTGCCAGGAAACTAAACGTGACCCGGATCACCGTTTCGAAGGCCCTCCGGGATCATACTGATATTTCGGCTGCGATGAAGGAGCGCGTGCGGATGGCTGCAGAGGAAATGGGTTACACCCCGAATCAGATCGCCCAACAATTAGCCAATCGCATCACCAATACCATTGGTGTGATTGTTCCAGACCTGGAAAATAGTTTTTTCAGCCATGTAGCCGACAGTATCATCGATGCGGCCACCGATAAGGGGTTCCAGGTTTTAATGGCTGTCTCACGCGAAAAAGTCGATATCGAAACGCAGAATATCCGGAACCTGATCGGGAAAAGAGTAGATGGACTCATGATCTGTCTTTCGCAGAATACCGAAGATCCTGCAATTTTTGAATACGTACGGAAATTGGAGATTCCACTCGTTTTCTTCGACCGATCATTACCCGTGGCCGGGTTCAGCAGTGTGGTATTTGATGATGTCAATGGTGCCAGACTGGCCATCGACCGACTGTCAACAGCCGGATATAGCCGAATTGCACATTTTTCCGGATACTCCAGAACCAGCATCGGTCAACAAAGGCTCGAAGGATTTAAGTCGGGGATGATCAGGAATGGCCTTTTAATCCGGGATGAGTGGATCATTGAAGGTGGGTTTGAGGTAATCGACGGGTATCAGTCCTTCCTGAAATTGCACAAGCTGGGGAACCTGCCTGAAATCATTCTGGCAGCCAACGATAGGGTAGCCCTCGGTGCTTATCGGGCGATCAGGGAGAAGGGATTAAAAATACCGGATGACATTGGGGTGGTCGGATTTGGTTTTCCGGAAACCACCGAAATGTTCAATCCTCCGCTGAGCATTGTAAGCCAGGATCCGCGAAAGATGGGGCAGACTGCTCTGATTGCTCTTGTAGATGAAATTCGCGCAACTGAGAAAGTTCCGATAAGTGAAATCAGAATTGCCGAAGACTTTATATGGAATGATTCAGTGAGATTGTCGGATAAACTCTGATTAATAGCAGTTTAGTTAAAGAAAGAATTTGTCAAAGAGGGAAACCAGGTAACGGGCTCACTTTTTTACTTTGCTGCGTAGTCCACAAAATATTGATCAATTGTCCACGGCAGATTCCACCATGATTTTGAATTTCCAGCCGGTTTGATCCGTTCGGGTATCCTGGGTCTGTTTCATCAGAATGCCCACTAACTTCTCTTTGGGATCTGCAAAATACTGGGTGTTGAAATATCCTCCCCAATTAAAGGTGCCGGCGCTTCCCTCGCCACCGAGATCCTGTTTATTTTGATCGATGACCCCAAATGCCAATCCGTAATGCTCACCCTTGTTTTCCCAGAGTGCCGGGAACTGATTACCCATGATGACTTCAATGGTTTTGCGACTCAGAATCCGAATGCCGTTCAGTTCTCCACCGTTGATATACATTTGCAAAAAGGTGGCATAGTCTTTAGCGGTGCTGCATAAACCGGCTCCACCGGAGAAAAAGCTTTTGGCCCCTTTAATCGGGTAGTCAGGATCATAAAAAGTGACCGGGTAATGAGCCCACTTGCCGGCGACAGGATATTGAACCGGAACCAGCCGACCGGCCTTGGATGCGGGTAGGTAAAAGCCGGTGTCCGTCATGCCGAGCGGATCAAAAATGTGGGTCTTCAGGAACACATCAAATGGCATTCCGGAAACCACTTCAATGAAATAGCCCAGCACATCAAGTCCTTCTGAATAGGTGTACCCTTCGCCCGGGTTGTGATGCAATGGCAATTTCGCCAGTTTTTTAACGCTTTCCGCAATGGTAACCGGTTCTGTGGTAAAGAGATCAGTGATTCCGGCCTTCTGGTAAATCATCTCAAAATGTTCGTCGCCGTCGATGGCCCCATAACCCAGGCCCGAGGTATGGGTCAGCAGATGCCGTATGGTAATTTCCCGGCTGGCAGGCTTGCCTGACCAGGTGGTATCGCTGTATCGGAAACCCGTAAAAACCTGCGGATTTTTAAATTCCGAAATGTATTTGGAAATCGGATCGTCCAGTCTGAATTTTCCTTCTTCCCAAAGCATCATGACCGCAGTGGAGGTAATCGCCTTGCTTTGGGAGGCAATCCGAAAGATCGCATCCCGTTCCATCGACTTCTTATTCTGGTTGTCAGCCATCCCGAATGCCTTGTAATAAACGATTTTTCCGTTGCGGACCACCAGCGCCACTGCTCCCGGGATATCCCCATCGGCAACCGCTTTTTCGTACATCGCGTCCATCCGGGCCAAACGCTCAGCTGATATCCCGACACTTTCGGGTGTGCCTTCCGACAGGGGCAGAGATTTGTTGATTGACTTGGTTTGCGCCCCCGCGCCAATTGCCAGGGAGATTAAAAAACAGGTTAACAGGTTTTTCATATCCGGATATTTTGATTTGTATTCTGTTAGATACCCTCAGCTTATTAAACGGTCCTAAAGTAATCTATAAGTCCATAATTCTTAGAGCAGCCGGTAACAGAAGTTGCAGACAGGGTCGATTTATACATAGTTTCTATTAAATTTATCGCTCTTAAGAAGGTACTTAAATTTGAAAATATGGTGATTATTCTGAAAGCCGTTCTGGGTGTTATGTCTGCACTTTTTGGCACCTATTATCTCCGGGATGTTTATAGAAATCAAAACTCATTTTCAGATAAGCCCTGGTCGGGGCTGATGGGTACCGGGTTTATAACCAACTTTTTGGACACACTTGGAATTGGGAGTTTCGCCCAGCAGACCGCCATCTTTAAATTCTTCAAACTGGTTGATGATCGTCTGATTCCGGGTACCATGAACGTAGGGAATACGCTGGTTACCGTAACCGAGGCATTTATTTTCATGACCGCCGTGAAAGTGGATCCGGTAACACTGGTTTCCATGTCGGTTGCAGCTCCCATCGGAGCCGTTCTGGGTGCTGGAGTCGTAGCCAAAATGTCGCGACGGAAAATTCAGTTGGGCATGGGCATCGGATTATTGGTGGTTGCCCTCACCATTCTGGCGGGACTGCTGAAACTCATGCCCCTTGGCGGGATGGAAATTGGCTTATCAGGCTGGAAACTCGGGGTCATCATTGTGATGTGTTTTGTGTTCGGTGCCCTGCAAACCATTGGTGTCGGATTTTATGCACCCTGTATGGCGATGGTGTACACCTTTGGCATGGATCCGAAAACCGCTTTCCCGATCATGATGACCGCCACGGGTATGCTGATGGCAGCCGGAGGCTCGAAATTTATCAGGGAAAAGGCATACGACCGAAAAGTGGCGATTGCGCTGACGATTTCGGGGGTATTCGGAGTTTTCCTGGCAGCTTACGTGGTTAAGTCGCTGCCACTGGATATAATGAAATGGCTTGTTTGCGCAGTAGTCTTGTATACATCGGTTACCATGTTCCTTTCCGCAAGGGCAGAAAAAAAACTCAACAATGAACTCACATAATTATGATCAGCTAAATATCGGGCTGTTCGGGATTGGTTTGGATACCTATTGGGAACAGTTTGAAGGGTTACACGACCGTTTGGTAGGATACCTCCGGGAAGTGCACCATCATCTGGCTAAACATGAGGCCAATATTGTCGATCTCGGACTAATCGATAATCCCAAAAGGGCTGTCGAAGCCGGACATCAGTTCCGGCAGGCCGACGTGGATATTATCTTTCTGTATGTTACCACGTATGCGTTATCCTCGACTGTGTTGCCGGTAGTGCAACGGGCCAAGGTTCCGGTGGTGATTCTGAATCTTCAACCGGAACCCGCCATCGATTACGACCGGTTCAATAAAATGAATGACCGGACAAAAATGACCGGTGAGTGGCTCGCCTATTGTTCCGCATGTCCGGTACCCGAAATTGCCAATGTTTTCCTGCGTACCGGGATTAAATTCCATCAGATAACAGGTGTACTTCGTGATGATCCCGAATGCTGGCAGGAGGTTTCGGAATGGGTGGAAGCCGCGCGTGTGGCCAAGGTAATGTCACATAACCGAATGGGATGCATGGGTCATTATTATAGCGGAATGCTGGATATTTATTCAGATATGACCCAGCATTATGCCCGGTTCGGAGGTCATTTTGAAATGATTGAGGTGGATGAT
>JBBQOG010000215.1:0-6324 GCA_038330665.1 Bacteroidales bacterium | reverse complement strand
CCCCGTTCAGGAGATAAAATCTTGAGTTGGGGCTGGTTCGGGGAGAGCGTGCCCACAATGCAGCCGTGACTTTAACCGGTTCTCCCGGAATTCGGTGTGGGAAGGTGAAATTGAATCCCTCGGTAAGCTGGATGGAGAAATGCTTCCAGCACCACTGGCGCCCGGATTTTAGCAGATTGAGGGAATCCACCTCGCGGTAATCGTATGCTGCGTATGAGGTTACCGTTGTTTGAGGCGTTTGTGTGTTGCTGCCGGAAAGAGTGACCTTTTTACCGGGACCGAGATTCTCGGTGATAAAATAATAGGTGTAGTCGGAGAACTGGTGGATCCGGTGACTGAATTTCTTTTTCGTCGCATCATATTTCCAGGTGGTGGTTCCCTGGCCATAAAAAACCATAAAATCGCCATCATTGAAAATCCCGTCTGAACCCTTTTCAAAATAAATAGGATTTTCCAGCAGGTCATCCGCGCGGTTGTTGCCGGAGTCGAATGGCAACTGTGATCCGCCATTGCCATAAATCCGCACGTTTTCCGGATTTTGAATGCCAATTTTCTTCAGATCCGCATACGTAAGTTTTTGAATACCACTGATTGTGATCTGGATTTTATACCATTTGCCGGAAGCCAGTACCGATTGGTTGGCATACTGGCGAACACTATTACTCGTTTTAAGTTCCGATGCCGGTCGGGTCACGCTACGGATTTCAGGGGTGAAACTGAGGAGCCTTTCCACCTGTCCGGTAGCCGGATTTTTCTGGTAGGGAATAAACCGGTAAACCGCAAATGTTTGATTGCGCTCGATTTGCAGGGATGTTGTGAGCTCGATGCCATTTGGGAAAGCAGATTCGCTTATTTTCTTCCATTCGGGATCGTCCGTATTTACCGGTTCAAATTGAGCATTGGTAAAAAAAACTTCAGGCTTTTGCGAGGGGTTTTCATTCCATAAGATGCGTTCGGAATAGAAGGGGAGGGTGCCGGCACCGTTGGGATAAATGGCCCTGGTGAATGCAGCAGCCGACATCCACTGGATTTGCCGGGGCTGGGTGGTTTGGGCAAAACTAACTGAAGCAGAGAGCCATGTCAAAAAAACCAGTGTGGTAAATATCCTGAAGTTGCAGGAGTGTATTCTTATCATATCTCGGTAATATTACGGAAAAACGTCCTTTTAGGGTTGAAATTGTGCTCAAAAAAAACGGTTCCGAAAAAATATTAACATTCGTGTCTAAAAAATAAACGGGAATGCGCTGCGTTATAACTCAGGCTTTTAGTTAATTTTTTATAATTTCGGCAGCTTTTGTTACTGAAAGTCAGTGTGAATAGTAAAATTAGTTAGTTTTGTACATTGATTTATAACTCTTTGAACATCATGAAAATCAGATCGTTTAGTTTTTTTCTGATCACCTTTGGTATAGCTTTGTCATTGGGAAGTTGTAAAACCAGCATGAAATCATCCAAAACCGGTTGGGCGTATAATGACGCCAAAAACGGTGGTTTTGAATATTTGGCTGGGTTCAATCAGCCCACCGGGCCGGGTTTGGTTTTCATCGAAGGGGGAACCTATACACTGGGCCGGGTAGCCGATGATATACGGTACGACTGGAATAATGTTCCTCGCAGGGTTACCGTTTCATCGTTTTATATGGATGAAACCGAAGTGACCAATGCTGACTATCGCGAATACCTGCACTGGCTTAAACGCGTATATACCGATTATCCGCTGGTTTATATGGAAGCGTTGCCTGACACCCTGGTATGGAGGGGCGCATTGGCATTCAACGAGCCTATGACGGAGTACTATTTCCGCCATCCTTCTTATAATGATTATCCGGTAGTTGGGGTTACCTGGCTGCAAGCATCCAAATACTGTGAATGGAGAACCGACCGGGTGAATGAAAGCATGCTGATCAAGGAAGGGATCCTGATGGACGACCCGAATCAGACCAGTGCAAAGAATTTTAATACAGATGCTTACCTGGCCGGGCAGTATGAAGGTGTAGTTCGCCAGGATTTACCAAACCTTGATCCTAATACCACTGTTCGTAAAGCCCGCATGGAAGATGGATTCTTCTTTCCAAAGTACCGTCTCCCAACCGAGGCCGAATGGGAATTTGCCGCCATGGGCCTGTTAGGCAAAGGGGAAAATATCGATGATAAAAAAATGTACCCGTGGAGGGGCAGTTATACGCGGAATTCTGATAAAGCCCAAAAAGGTGAAATGATGGCGAACTTTGTGCGCGGTCGTGGTGACTATATGGGCGTTTCCGGGTCACTGAATGATGGTTATCCGTTCACCTCCCCGGTAAAAACATATCCTGCAAATGATTACGGTTTGTATGATATGGCTGGAAACGTGGGTGAATGGGTGCTGGATATTTATCGCCCGCTTTCTTCGATCGAAGTGGATGAGCTCAGCCCTTTCCGTGGGAACGTATTTACGGTACAGCAGCGCGATGCGGAAGGTAATATCGCCGAGAAAGATTCATTGGGAGCAATACCCAGAAGGGTGATGACTCCGGAAGAAAATGCCAAGCGTACGAACTATAAGCGTTCCGATAACCGGAATTACCGCGACGGGGATGCCCAGTCGAGCATCGGTTTTAACTACAATGAACAGGATAATTTAAAAAGTACCAGCCAGATGTATTTTGCCGGAACCGGTGATAAGCGTGTGGGTATCACCAGCGACATTTCTGATAAGTCACGTGTATATAAAGGCGGATCCTGGCGCGACCGTGCATACTGGATGGAACCGGGCACCCGCAGGTATAAGGATGAAGACAAATCAACCGACGACATTGGTTTCCGCTGTGCCATGTCGCGCCTCGGTAAAGCCGATGGTCAATAAGATGTGAGACCCGAAGATTTTTATACCACTTATCTGCATCATCCGCAGATCTGTACTGACAGCCGGAAAGTAATACCCGGCTGTCTGTATTTTGCCCTCAGGGGAGATCATTTCAATGGTAATCAATTTGCAAAGGATGCCCTGCTCGACGGCAGCTCTTTTGTGATTGTGGATGATCCTTTGGTTGTGGAGAATGACCGGTATATCCTTGTGCCGGATGTGCTCCGGTTTCTTCAGGATCTTGCTGCTTATCACCGGAACCAGTTACACATTCCCGTAATCGGGCTCACCGGTACCAATGGGAAAACAACCACCAAAGAGCTCATTATATCGGTCCTGAAACAGAAGTACCGGGTCATGGGCACTTCCGGAAATCTGAATAATCATATCGGTGTGCCGCTGACCGTTCTTTCGGCGGGGCAGGAGGATGAAATCCTCGTGGTGGAAATGGGAGCCAATCACCCCGGTGAGATTGCCTTTTTGTGCGAGATCGCCCATCCTGATTTTGGGTTGATTACCAATATTGGTAAGGCGCACCTGGAGGGATTTGGCTCGTATGAAGGGGTGATCCGAACCAAGAATGAGCTTTACCAATCCGTTATAGCCGATCATGGAAGGCTCTTTATCAATTCTGATGATGAACTGCTGAAAAGCCTGGCAGGTGATTATCCGAGTATGAGCTATGGTACCACTGAGGATCCTGCTATACAGGGCAGGGCTGCCGGCAGTGGAGAGCGGCTTGCGGTAGAGTGGAAAACCCGCGGGGCTCAAGATTTTAACCGGGTGATCAGTCATCTGACCGGAAATTACAATTTATACAATATTCTTGCGGCCATTTCTATAGGAGCTTTTTTTGGTTTGACCGAAGAGCAGATTCATGCCGGAATCGAGGCTTATGTTCCCGCTAACATGCGCTCCCAGTGGATCGAAACCGGCAGGAATTCCCTTTTTCTGGATGCGTACAATGCGAATCCCTCGAGCATGGAGCTGGCGATCCGGCATTTTGCTGAGTTGAAATTGCCGCAACCGATTGTGATTCTTGGAGATATGTTTGAATTGGGGGCCTATTCTGCCGAAGAACACCTGGCGATTATAAAACTGGTAGAGGAGCTGGCTCTGGAAAAGGTGATTTTTGTGGGAAAGGATTTCTTGGCGTTTTCGAAGGAATCCGGCTTTTTGTTTTTCCTGGAGGTTAACCTCTTGAAGGAGTATCTGATCCTCCATCCTTTGACTGGCTGCCAGGTCATGATTAAGGGGTCGCGCGGAATGCAGCTTGAGCGACTGGTGGAGTTACTTTGAAAGTCCCGGTAATTTTCAGAACAGGTCGCTGAATTTTTGCTTACCCGCCAGGAAAAATGCGCTAACAATACTGCCCTGGAACCATCCTTCAATCTCGGAAGGATTGGAATGGGTTTTACCCTGATAATCCGCGTACTCCTTCTTCCACAAACGGTTGAAATCGAGGTGAGCCCTGATTACCGCAAAAAAGAAACGGGGTTTGCCCTTCGCCAGATATTGAATGGCAGCTACTCCATCGAGGATCTTTCGCATCAGGATTACGCTTGTTTTCTGATCCGGTGGTAGATTTTTCCGGAGCAGGAGAAGGTTGTTGCGGAAGTTAAGATAAAGCTTGCGGGGGCTTTCATTGGGCAGTGTTCCACCTCCCACATGTAAAACAACCGTATCAGGGTCATACCATACTTCGTATCCGCTGGCATGCATACGCCAGCATAGGTCGATTTCCTCCATGTGCGCAAAGAATAGCGGATCCAGTTCACCTGCCTTCAGATAAGCTTCTACCCTGACCATCAGACATGCCCCCGAAGCCCAGAAAACCTTTGCCGGTTCATTGAACTGTCCGAGGTCCTTTTCAACTTTATTGAAGATCCGTCCCCGGCAAAAGGGATACCCGTACCGGTCGATCCACCCCCCGGCGGCACCGGCATATTCAAAATATTCCCGGTTTTGATAACTCAGAATTTTCGGTGCCACGGCTCCGGCCAGCGGGTGATTTTCCATAAAGGAAACCAACGTGGTAATCCAGCCAGGGGTTACCTCGACATCAGAATTTAACAACACCACATATTTGGTATTGATTCCTTCGATGGCTTTTTTATACCCCCCTGCATAACCATAATTCTGGTCAAGGGCCCTGAAAATCACCTCAGGGTGCTCCTGAGTCAGCCAATCGGCCACTCCGTCGGAGCTGCCATTATCCACCACGTGCAGGTCGGCAATATTTGCAGGGGTGTGGGCAAGAAGTGCAGGCAGAAATTTCCGGAGCCACGAGAGGCTGTTCCAGCTAAGGATGATTACCGATACCTCATTCATACGGGCAAATGTACTTCCTCCCGGCGATATTTCCATCGGCGGTGCGACCATAGCCATAGGTGAGGGGTGGCTTGAATGGATTTTTCGAGCAAATTCACGAATGTGCGGGTGATTTCACCTTCAGCGGTCATGCTTTTGCCATCATATACCGGACTTAAGGTAGCGCGGTAGCTGCCGAAACCAAGCTTGTATTGTTCCAGATAGTATACAGAAAGCTGGAACCGAGTCGCCAGTTTTTCGGCTCCGGTAAAAAATGCGGTATCCTGATTCAGGAAGGGGGTCCAGAACCGGATATCATCCCGGGCTGGAATCTGGTCGGCCACAAGGAGCAGCGCGAACGGGGAACCGGGTTCTTTCAGTTCCCGGGCAACCACCCTCAGTGTGTCTTTCATAGGTACGAGGGTAACCCCCGTTTTCTGGCGGATTTTGTGCATCAGTTGGTCCGCAAATTCACTCGTTTGTGGTTTAAAAACCGCGATGACCCGATATCC
Organism: Bacteroidales bacterium; assembly: GCA_038330665.1. Lineage (GTDB taxonomy): Bacteria > Bacteroidota > Bacteroidia > Bacteroidales > UBA12481 > UBA12481. The sequence goes on along the minus strand of JBBQOG010000215.1, from coordinate 657 downwards.
GGAAGCCAAAAGCACCGGCACATCCCATTCCCAGTTACCAAAATGGCCACCCACAATAATCAGGTTCTGTTTCCTGTCGAGGGATTCGGCGAGCACTTCCGGATTGGAACATTGCAGGCGGTGGGACCACTTTGAGGTATTTAACCGGGTGAGCAGGATGATTTCAAGAAATAATTCTGAAAAATGCCGGTAAAACCTTCCGGCAATTTGTGCTCTCTCATTCGGGGTCAGGGAAGGGAAGGATTGGCTTAAATTTTCCTCGACCACCTCCACCCGGTAGCGGAAGAAAAGGAATGTGAAAGCATGTATGAGGCTTGAGAAGAACCGCAAAATAAACCCGGGTAACCAGGATAAAATCCATAGGATCCACCAGATTAACCCGGGTAGAATTCGTTGCATCTTTAAAGGTCCGACTATTTCTTGAAATTATCAAATGCCCGCCCGCCATATCCGGCATCAAAATTCAGGTCATCGTAACTTTTGACGCTGCTGGTACGGCTGTATAATTCATATTGCCAGTAAGGATTGTAAATTTCACCCCGTGCATCCGAGTGAAGGAGAATATACTCGGTACCCACCAAATGAGGATTGTAAAAGATAAATCGCTTATTATTCTGGTCTTCGAGGTGATAGAATTGCCAGATCACATAAGGAAAT
>JBBQOG010000214.1:0-6331 GCA_038330665.1 Bacteroidales bacterium | reverse complement strand
AGCAACGGGGGCTAAAGCAGTCATTATCGAGATGCGCAAGAAGTACTACTCGGTGCCCGACATCAAGGTCGCCCTCGACGGATTAGGACACAGCCTGTCGGAGAAAAACATTTACAACATCCTTCATGCTGAAGGGTTTTCTCGTTTACCCCGGCGGACCAAACTAGTTAAGCAGCAATTGGATAAGGTTCAGATCCCGGCAGAGAAATCAGTCCCACTCTCCTTTGAACCGGAATCATTCAAGAGTTCCAATGCCGGTATCCTGATGTTTGCCCCGATCCTCAAACGCTATGGGATCGATAAAGTGATCGAACAGTCTGGTTATCCCGGCACCTCCGTCATTAGCAAGGCTTCGTCCATCCTGTGTTTTCTGGCACTGAAACTGGCCAACCGCCGCCGGTATTCCTCCGACGATACCTGGTGCATGGACCGGGGCATGGGTCTCTTTGCCGGGCTGAACGTGCTACCGAAAACAGCCTGGTACACCTCGTATTCCGACCGGGTAACCTCGGGCATGAACCTGGCCTTTCTGAAACAGCTGCATCAGGTATGGCTGAAGTTCGGGTTGCTAGAAGACACCGCTAACCTTGATTTTACAACTATCCCCTACTGGGGCGATGACAGTCACCTGGAAAACAACTGGTCCGGGAAGCGCGGCAAGGCCCTCGGCAGCATGCTGGCTGTACTGGCCCATGATCCCGATAGCGGGCTGATCGGGTATGGAAGCGCCAACGTATTGCATAAGACAGAAAGTGATACCATAATGGAGTTCCTGGACTTCCATCGTGCCGGTACCCGGAAAAAGGACGACACCCTGCGGTATGTTATTTTTGACAGCAAGTTCTCCAACTATGAGAACCTCAGGAAGCTCGACGAGAACAAAGTCAAGTTTATCACCATCCGTCGCCGAGGGAAACTAATCCTGGAGCGGATCGCCAAACTGCCCGAAAAGGGCTGGGCAAACATCAAGGTGGAATGCGCCGGGAATAAGCACAGAACCTTACGCGTGTACGATGAAATGGTTTTTCTCGCCGGCTACGATCAGGATATCCGCCAGATCACCATCACGGGAAATGGGAAGATCAAGCCTGCTGTTATCATCACCAATGAAACCGATTTAACTACTGAACAGATCGTTAGAAAATACGCCCGCCGTTGGCTAGTTGAAAAAACCATCTCTGAGCAGATTGATTTCTTTCATCTGAACCTGGTCTCCTCGTCGATGGTCATCAAAGTTGATTTTGACCTCACCATGTCGATCCTAGCCCATAACCTGTACCGGCTATTTGCCTTGGAATTGGGCCGATACGAACATCTTGCTGCACAAACCCTCTATGATAAGTTTGTTCTCAATGGGGCTGACATTGAAATCGGTGATAAAGCCATTACCGTCAAGCTGAAGAAGAAGCGCGAACTCCCGCTCATTTTGGAAGTCATGCAAAAATTTAGTCGCCAAAACTATGCGTGGCTTGGAAATAAAAATGTTATATTTGAAGGAGCTTCGTACTCTTGAAGTACGTGCGATTGTTTACTGTGAAAATCTATGATAATCTACTAACGATCAACTACTAAATTGTATTATGGTTTTCATCTAAGTACTTAACCCTTTGGATTGATCAGATCATTATCAAGGGGCAGAGAAAAGTTCTGTTGTAACAGAATAACTCGCTCTGGTGAAAAGAGTTATCATTGAAAAATCTAAAATATCAAAAAATGGAAACGTTAAAGAGAATATTAATCATGATAGGAATTATTCTTGTTGCGTTAAGTCAGCAAGCTTTTACCCCTTCAACTGCACCTATGTTGCCTAATGGTACACAAATCTGTGTTGACAACCTGCCAGATTGTTATGCGGCAAAAGTGACGACCTGGGGTCCGAACTTATATAATTACCCTAATTTCACAAATGGCGAGAGAATACAAACACTCCCTAGAACCAGAGAATGGTTTTTAGATGATTTGGTTTATTATTACTATTCAACCACCTATCTTGTTACGATATATGTTTATATAAAAGCCACTTCCACCAGTTCATGGGTATACGAAGGTAGCATTACATCAAACTATTGCATCAAAAATTGGGAAGGTAATTTCCTCTATAATATTGAAGCCGATTTTAACGACCTTTATGTTCCACCACCAAGCCCCAGGTAATAAATAAAACGCGATACTATTTTAATAAGGAACAGCCTAATATTTTGTAAATTAGGCTGGTCCTTTTAAAGAATGAACATGCGATATTATATTATACAAATTTTCTTTTCTTTTGTTTTCTTTTCCTGCGAAACAGGCAATCTTCCGCCCGTTGCAAAGTTGTCAGCCTTCCCACCGGTCGGAGATACCTCCATTCTCTTTGAATTTAATGCCAATGGATCGGAAGATGACCGCAATTATGCGATTGGACTGGTTTACCGCTGGGATTTGGATGGGGACGAGGTTTGGGATACTGATTACACCCATTATAAAACCATGACTTACAGGTATTTGAAGCCCGGAAATTATACAATTTCGGTTGAAGTGAAAGACCTTGACGGCCTCGTTAGTATTGCCAGAGATTCCGTTGAGGTATTCGGAGAGAACCTCGATATAGATACACTATATGACAGCCGCGACGGGAATAATTATCGGATTGTCAAAATAATGGGATTATGGTGGATGGCAGAAAATATCCGATATGGAACACTAATTCCTTCTGACAGAGAACAGACCAATAATGATACGGTTGAAAGGTATAGGTTCTACAGGAAGGATATGCGGGATACAGTTGGTGGGATTTATCGTTGGTTCGAAGCCATGAATTACCAGATCAAAGACCCAAAAGGGATTTGTCCGGCTGGATGGCACATTCCAACAAATGTTGAGTTTGAGCGTTTGTTTAAATCATTCCCGATCCAATATACCTTGCAATATTATGGGAAAGACGGATTATCAAAACTAGATTTGGATCTCAATAACTACGGTGAGCGATGGGAGGATGGATATTTTTGGGAAAATCCCTTGCAAGGTTCACTTTGGTCATCCTCGTTTAAAAATGTGGAGAATAGACACTGGCCATATATTGTGGAATTTGGCAACCAGTTTTCGACGTTTAACTCTACTTTTTATGATTGTACCGGGCCGGAAAACAACTGTCATACCACCAGATATCAATCAGTCAGATGTATAAGAAACAATTAGGGCAATATTTTGAGTGGATGAGGTACAAACACTGTATAGCGATTGGATTATTGATACTCATTTCATCCTGCTCAAATGAACTTGATTTGCTGTCGATAAGGGATCCTGTACCAGTTGTTTACTTTCGAATGGATCCGGCAGACAGTATTTTTTACCTGACTCTGACCAAGTCTTTTTCAGGAAATGATAATGGATATATTCTTGCACGCGATCCGGATAAAGTGTTTTATGAGACCACCGATATCCGGTTGGAAGGCTGGGCCAACCAATATAAAATTTGGCAAGCCCACTTTAAGCCTATCGACATCACGAAAGAACAAGGGATTTTTCCTGAAGTTTCCGGTTACTGTTACCAATTAAAAAACGATCTCTTACCATTAGATATGTATGGACTTTTCCCATTTCATTATGATCAGATTGATTGCTTTCGTCTGGTACTGGATTTGCCGGGTAACTACGGACCGGTTCTAGCCACTGTTGCATTATTTCCTTTGCCAAAGAGAATATTTCCTGTTACACCGATGAAGGTTTTGGATTTATACCCTGATGGTAGCAATTACAAAGCAGGCATTCAGTTTAATCCTCAATTTGTGAAATATTGTGATTTGGTGTGTTTATTCCGATACCAGGAATATCAGGAATATCAGGAAACCTGGATAGATCATTCGGTGGAGTTCCTGCTTCGGAAAAACATCCAGATCTTAGATGATGAGGCGGTTACCATAATTGATCCTGAACTTTTTTTTACAAAGGTAGCAACCCATATCCAGCCAATAAATAATACCATTATTAGGAAGTTTAAATCTCTCGATCTGATTTTTCTTGCGGGTGATGTTAATTTCGAAGAATACGTGAATTCATACATCAATGCTGGCAACCTGGATTCACCACCTGTTAGTAATATCAGCCATGGGTATGGGCTATTTACGATGGTACGATCGGTAAAGATTGAAAACAAAATGACCATGACTTACCGTACCCTTGACTATCTTTCCAGCGGAGAGTATACGAAACAGCTTGGATTTATCAGGTGGTAATAATGCGGGGATTCAACATTTATCTAATGTATTTAGCTCAATTTTAAACTGATATCAGTAATATTCATAATCCAAAATGGCTGTCCCACTTCTTATATAAGTTCTAAAATGCTATTTTTGAATCATGAGCTTGAAAAGAATCACAACTTCTGCGTTTTCTTACACTTTTAGAAAGTTCCCCCAGTTTTTTCAACTGTTACTGAGTGCGGTTATATTAGTATTGGGTAGTTGCCATAAACTTGTTCAGGATGAATTCCCCGAATTCACCCCGGTGCCAACAGTGAACAGCTACCTCGTTGCCGATAGTACCATTCAGGTAAAGGTTTCCCTGGCGGCTAAAATGGATTCTTTACCCTTGAAAAATGTAGATCAGGCTGAAGTGCAACTCTTTATCAATGGAACATTTATTGAAACTCTTGTTGCCAGAGGAGATGGTTTGTATTCTTCCTCCAATATTGTTAAACCTGGCAAAACGTATCGTTGCCAGATCAGTATTCCCGGATATGAATTGGTAACCTGTTCAGATTCCATACCGCTGACCAATCCTGTCCTGAAAATAGAGCACATTCTGACCGCTGGGATTGACGAAGAGGGATTTACCTATCCTGGCATTATATTCACTTTTTCAAATAATCCGCAGGAACACCGGTATTATCAAGCTATCATATGGAATTATCATGAAAATGAGTGGAGATACTCCCCCTGGATAGCTGCAGCGCTGAAAGAGATTACGGATCCTGTGCTACTGGCCGAAGGTCTACTCATGGCTGTTTTTAGTAATGACCAGATTAAGAGTGATATTTATACCATGCAAATCAATTATCAATCAGGTTATTATTACTCCGGACCTAATAACCTTAATCGCAAAATGTACCCCTTCAGGCTGGAGTTGCGGTCGATATCCTACCATTATTATCAGTATCTCAAACAGGAATATTTATATGAACTTGGGCGATATCCAGAATTCCTTTCCGGGGTTGGAAGTGTGTTTCCTATGCATTCGAATGTTCAGAACGGGTACGGGATCTTTGCCGGTTATTCAACCATTTTTTCCGAGATCATACAATCAATATTGGCATTGCTGAAAAACATCTTTTGAATCTTAGTTACATTCGAGTAACCCAGAACTCACATCTGCTTGTCACAACCGGCAATATTTTCAGCAATGAGGTTTGGGTTCCGTCGGATAATCGCATCCCACCGGCCCTGAGCGACCAGTTCTCTATTGGATGGATTGGTTCTTTCCGCCAGGATATGTTTCAAACTGAATTGTCAATTTATTACAAAACCATGGAACGGCTGACCACCTACAAGGAAGGTTATTCCAACCTGATGGGTGATGCCGACTGGCGGTCGAAGATCATTTCGAGGGGCACCGGCAGGTCAATGGGCATTGAGTTCCTGTTAAAAAAGACTTTCGGCGAATGGACCGGTTTTGCCAGCTATTCATGGTCTCATACCACTCGTCAATATCCGGAACTCAACAGTGGCAGGGAGTATTATAGTATCTCCTAGGCCGGTACGGAGGTTTATATTATTCCTCCCCTGAAAATTATTTTCCATATAAAGGTTTTCTATTCCAGTACCAACACGGCGTCGGCCTAGCCTTTTATCTTTGGAAACATATCGGAATTTTTGGTGAATACAGCGTCGGCATTCTCGCAAAATCGAGTGGAAATTTGCGGTATGGGTTGTGTGTGAAGTATTAGAAACAGGGGTGAGCAACTTGTAGTGACGTCATTTACCTTCAGAATTATCTCTTGCTCATAATTATTCCAAGATTAGTGAAGGAGATGATGGAAATAGCTAAAAGGCTGGAATTTCAATATTTGATAAATGACCACCATTTATAATGTAAGCATTCGGTGAACCCCGTATTGTACTTATAAAAATAGTCCCCGATTTTCAGAGAGTCTCTTAAATGTTCAGAGACCTATGATAGACTATGATAGGATTGCAAGATTTTCAGAGGTTTTTGCAAGAAAATGGTGAGGAAGTAAATGGTCCAGGTTTTTGGAATAGTCATTGTCATAGTCATGGACGTGATTCAGGAAGTAAACGAGCCAATCGCGAAAGTTAATCTCATGAGCCTTACAGCAACCAAACATCGTATACAT
>JBBQOG010000213.1:0-6361 GCA_038330665.1 Bacteroidales bacterium | reverse complement strand
GACCAGTATGCCGAAGCTATTACCGGCGCGATCATTCGGGCCGGTTTTGATCCCGACCACATGCCAATGCTGATCCTCGAAACCGGGCGGGCCCTGATCGATGATGCCGGATCGCTTGCGGGTACCGTTTTAGCTACCAAGCGCCTGGCCGACGGCCGTAAAGCGATCGTACTGGATTTTGGAGTGAATCTCCTTTTCACCTCTTTCTGGTATGACCATAAAATCCAGCCGGTCATGCGAATTTCTGACTCCACGGAAGATGCTGTCGTTTATGGCCCGCTTTGTATGAACATTGATATGCTCCGTGATCAGATGAAATTGCCATTGCTCAAAAAGGATGACCAGGTGGTCGTTTCGCGGATCGGTGCCTATAATATGACACAATGGCTTCAGTTTATTACCCTCCGGCCTAATGTGGTGATGATTGGCATGGACGGCAAGCCTCACCTGGTGCGCAAAGCTGAATCCCTGGATTCATTGACACAGAATGAGTTAACGCCCGATCATCTCAAAGCATGATCCTGAGCGGCGATATAAAATTCTTTGATTTCCTGAGGCGGAACAAACACCTCGGGCAAGGACTCCTGAATTCCTACTCACAGGTGTTTTTCTCCGATAACCGGATATTTGCACTGCTGATTTTTTTTATCACCTTCCTGGTACCTGCTTCCGGATTCGCGGGCCTGGCCGGGATATGCATCTCATTGTTGCTGGCGGATAGGCTTGGCTTTGATAAGGGGTTGATATCTAATGGAATATTCAGCTATAATACCCTGCTCGTGGCCCTGCCGCTCGGACTGTTCTTTAAAGCCGGTTGGTCACTCGTCCTGATCATTGCCCTGGCATCGGTGCTGACCTTTTTCCTGACAGTCTTCTTCCGAAGCCGGATGCTCCGGTCGAACCTTCCTTTCCTCAGCTGGCCTTTTGTGATCAGCCTGTGGATCATTATGCTGGCAATCAGGCAATTCACATCAATCGAAGTGGGCGATCAATCGCTTTTCGAATGGAACCGACTCTATCAGGTGGGCGGAATTTCGCTCGTTAACGGAGTGGATTGGCTGAACCATCTGCTGATTCCCCAGGCCGTGAAAACATACCTGGTCGCCCTGGGTGCGGTATTCTTTCAATATAACCTCATTGCCGGAGTGGCTATCGCCGCGGGTTTAATCATCTATTCCCGCATTGCATTCCTTCTTTCTCTGCTCGGGTTCTTTTCGGCTTACCTGTTTTATTTGTTTATTGGGCTGGATATCAATACACTGGATTATAGTTACATTGGGTTTAATTATATCCTGTCGGCTATTGCCATCGGAGGGTTTTTCCTGATACCCTCCATCTGGTCTTTCCTCTGGACCCTGATCATGATTCCTGTTGTGACGCTGCTCAGTGTGAGCATGGAGGAGCTCCTCAGAAGTTCCCACCTGTCAGTTTATGCACTTCCCTTCAACCTCCTGGTGCCTGTATTCCTGTTTGTCCTGCAGCATCGGCAAAGTCGCCAGGCCGGACCGCAGCCGGTCATCGTTCAGCATAATTCACCCGAAAAAAACCTCTACGCCTGGTCGAATTTCCATAACCGCCTCAGCCGTAAAGGGGGTGTTTTGTTCAGACTGCCCTTTCTGGGTTCGTGGAAAGTGAGCCAGGGGCATGACGGGGAATATACTCACCAGTCGCACTGGCGCCTGGCCCTGGATTTTGTTAAACAGGGATCAGACGGCCTCACCTATTCCGGCACCGGGGCCCGCCTGTCTGATTACCTGTGCTATGGAAAACCGGTCTATCCGGCTGCTGACGGGGTAGTCGATACCGTGGTGGACGGAATCCCGGATAACAGCCCCGGTGATGCCAATACCAGGCAGAATTGGGGAAATACGGTGGTGCTCAAACATGCAGCCGGACTTTATACCAAATATTCTCATCTGAAACCGGGATCCATCCGGGTTAAACCTGGTGATTATGTCCTGATTGGCACGGAACTGGCCCAGACCGGTAACTCCGGGAGATCACCCCAGCCACATCTTCACTTCCAGTTTCAGGCCGAACCCAATATCGACGCGGCCACGATCGATTATCCCTTTGGGTATTTTTTGGCAGATAGTGACGGAAAGCCCTCGCTGAAAACTTATTGCATCCCTAAAGAACAGGAGGTTGTTTCCAACCTTAATCCGGATACCCTTTTGAGAAAAGCGTTGAATTTTATACCCGGACAAAGAATTCAGGTTCAATCAACTGGCCATAACGGGCAGGCAAATTTGGAAACCGAATGGGAAGTCCACACGGATTATTATAACAATTCCTATCTGTTCGACCGGAAGGCCAATGTCACCGCGTGGTTTGTGAATGATGGACAGATGTTCTATTTTACTTATTATGAGGGCTCCAGGGATCATTTGCTGTTTTCTTTTTTTTCGGCCTGCTACCGAATCCCTTTCTGCTTTAATGCAAACCTGACCGTGAATGACCAGCTGCCACTTTCTGTTTTAACCGGAAGCTGGCTTCGCTGGATGCAGGATTGGATCGCTCCGTTTTATATATTTTTACGGTTCTCCTTTTCACTCGATTTTGTTCAGTCGGACGACCTGCTGGATCCTTCGGCTTACCTGATAAACTCCAGGGTAACTCAACAAGTCTTTGGAAAAGTAATGGAGACTCGTGAATACCGTCTGGAGATTATGAGAGAAGGAAAGGTTTGTATTGATACAACCGATAATACGCTTGTTTTGAATACATTAAATATTTGAATGTGATGTTCTTATATCGTTTCAGAAATCTTTATTCCAGATATATCATGGGAAACCGGATGATCCTGGCAGCGCTTATGCTGCTTTTTCCGGCAGGATCATTTGCACAGGAAAAACGCTCTTTTTCTCAGATTGACTCCCTTTCCTACCAGGCTTACCTGTCATCCGACTGGAAGAAGGTTTTAAGCTATTCCAGTGAGGGATTCAAATCGGGGTTCGATTTTTATTACCTCCGCATGCGTGCGGGTATCGCTGAGCTAACCCTGAACCGACCGGTTCAGGCTTCGCGGCATTTTCGCGAAGCATTAAAGTTCAGTGAGTATGATCAGACCGCACAATCATTGCTCTATTCCTCCCTGCAGTTTTCGGGAAATTTGGCGGAGGCGCGCATACTGGCAGCTGATTTTTCATCGGACTTAAGGGAAAAACTGGATATTCCGGAACGGAAGCTGATCTCCAGTATCTTCATGGAGCCTGGTTACATGCTTAACTCAAAAGCGGCTGAGCTGAAGGCCTTCCGGCCTGATTTGCAGGAGGCACATTTGTATCTGGTCCCCGCGTACTGGTATGTTTCGGCCGGAGTAAATATTGAAGCCGGCAAAAGGTTCTCGGCCACACTGGCCACAAATATTCTTAGCTTTCAGGCCACTCAGCAAATCATTTTCCAAAATCAGGATCCCCTGGTTTTCGACGTTCCTTTCGACCAAAGGGCGGTTTATTTTGGTGCGGGATACTACCTCGGCAAAGGGTTCCGGATTTCCGCCGCAGGCCATTTTCTGACCTGTGCAATTCCATTGTATTCCTGGTCCCCGGGACAAGCAGGCGGACAATATGTGCAAGGTGCAAGCGATTGGCGCGACCTGGCCTTCAATGCATCCCTGATTAAAAGGTTTTCTTATGTAACGGTTGGACTTTCTGGCGACGCCAACCGGTTTAAAAACGTATGGTACCGGCAGGCCTCCGCATCACTAACGGTTTACCCGTCAGGAAATGTGAACACCTACCTGAAAGCCGAAGCAGCCTGGCTGTCCGACAGCCTGGTATCAACCGGCCGGCTGATTGCTCACGGTGGCATTGGTCGTAAATTGTTCCGGACCGTCTGGATCGAGGGTAATTATTATGTTGGAAATATCCAGAATTATACCGAAGCGAATGCCTATGTGGTTTATAATAATTTTGATATGATCCGGAAACGCTTCGATATCAATTTGATGGCATACCGGATTTTGCATCGAATGGATCTTTCCTTAAGATATCAATATACGCTCCGGTCAGCTACCTGGCTGACCTATGAGAATTCTGAATATATTGAGGGCGTGCAACAAGACTACCCGGTACACAGTTTGATTTTTGGCTTAATATGGCAATTCTGATGAGAACAATCTACCTCCTCCTGATGGTATCCGGAATCTGGTTTCAAGCAGGTGCCCAAAGTTTTGATAAGCAACGGGCAGCCTTCCGTACAAGCTATTCGCACGAAAATTCAGGCGATTACAAAGCAGCGGTCAATACCCTGAAAACGGTTTATGACGATACTTCCTATGAGATGAATCTCCGGTTGGGCTGGCTGAGTTTCAAATCAGGGGATTTTAAGGAATCGGAAGCATTTTACAGGAAGTCCATTACGCTGAGGCCTTACGGGATCGAAGCGCGACTTGGAATCGTTTATCCACTCTCCTCTATGGGAAATTGGACCCAGGTGAACACAATTTATGAGGAGATTCTGACCATCGATGGTAATAACACAACCGCCAATTACCGGTATGGACTGCTGGCCTATGGCAAGGGTAATTACAATCAGGCCGATAAGCTGTTTGCTAAAGTAGTCAATTTGTATCCTTTTGATTATGATTCGCTTATAATGCTGGCCTGGACTCGTTTTAAGCTTGGAAAATCACTCGAGGCCAAGGCGCTTTTTCAAAAGGCGTTATTATACAATCCGGATGATGCCTCCGCATTGGAAGGATTGTCGTTAATTCATTGAAATTTATTAGCATGAAAAATCCTATCAGTCAAATAGTTAAAATAATTTTCCTGTCCCTGGCAGGAGTCATGGTTTGCTCCAAAGAATCAAATGCCCAGATCGTTTTTGAACAGTCTTATGCATACTCCAGGTCCATTGCAAACCTCGAAAAGGAGGGTTCGAAATATTATCTGATGGATATTACGGCCAGTGAGTGCCGGTTGTATAACCTGGATTATTCACTCTATAAGAAAATCAAATTATCCGTTCCAAGTGGCAAGTATCTGTATGATATACAGTATGTTTCGCAAAATTTATTTGATACCGATGATGGGGTGGAGCTTCTCTATGTGTTCTATCAGTATGTTCAAACCTCAACCAGTTATTACTACATCTATACAACCCGGATTGCGGATGAGGATGGCACTGTTTTGCTCGATCTTCCCGGTGGGAGCTGGACTGATATCCGAAACACCGGCGGGTCAGGGTCAAGGATGATGAATTATATAACGGATTATTCCATATATCCCTATCCGGTGGAAACAAGAATCTACAGGCTTCCCGGACAGCTATCGGGTGTCGGTTCGGAGGTTTTGCCATCTTCCGGCGAGGAGCATGTGTTTCCGAATCCCACCGAGGGTTTGATCCAATTGCATCCGGCCGGTTTCGACCGTTACGATAGGGCCGAATGGGTGGTCGTTGATGCGGGCGGTAAATATATCGCGAGGGTACCGGTTCAGAATCCGGCAGTGCCGCTTGACCTTAAGTCGCTCGGACTGGTGGCCGGAATCTATCTGGTTCGACTGGAATCAAAGAATTATCAGACTAAATTTCAACAGGTTGTACTCAATAACTGAAAAAATCGAATCGGAAACCTTCGAAGCTGGCAAGGTGCTCAAGGTTCATGGGGTGAATGGTCGTCTGGTGATAAGGTTACTTAAACCGGCCAGCGAGCTGGTCGATTTTCCGGAGTGGCTCTTTCTGCGTATCGATAACGGACTGGTTCCATTCCGCGTGACGGAAGAGTCGGTTTTTCAAAAAGACCACACCCATATCGTGGTGGGCCTTGATCAACTGAGCGGTCCGGAAGAAGCTTCTGCCTATATCGGACTTCCGATAAACCTGGAAGGAACCTGGAACGACTGGTTTGAATCCAGTGGTGAAGAGAAGGAATCACTTACCGGTTATCAGGTGTGGGATGAAATTTCCGAAAAATCCGGATCCGTGACAGGATTCGAGGATATTCCCGGGAATCCGCTGTTGCAGATCGAAATCGAAGGTAAAAGCGCCCTGCTGCCCATGCAGAATGATTTCCTGATATCCGCCGATCCGGTGAAACGAATGTTGATTGTGCGGATTCCGGACGGCCTGTTGGATTTGTAGAAACCGGTGGTTTTGTCAGGGACGGAGCATCTCCAACTCCCCATCCGGACCCAGCCTGACTACCGTCGAGGGCGAGGCCGGCTGAATGTCATCCTGCCGCCATTTGACTACATAATCCACCAATTCAATTAGTTCCGTCGGGATATCCAGAAAGGTTTGGGGTGGGGGTTCATTGCTGGGATTGGCGGAGGAGGAAACCAGGGGCTTGCCGAATTTGCCAATGAGTTCCTGGCAAAACGTATCCTTGGGAAATCGGATGCCAATGGATCCGTCAGGA
>JBBQOG010000212.1:0-6397 GCA_038330665.1 Bacteroidales bacterium | reverse complement strand
GATCCCGGGTTCGGTGGGTGCCGCACCGATCCAGAATATCGGCGCATACGGTGCAGAAGTTTCCACCTGGATCGAGTCCATCCATGTGATCGACCTTTCTACCGGCCGCCATTTCAACCTCAACCGCGTGGAGTGTGGATTTGGCTACCGGAACAGCATTTTTAAGGATACCAATCACCGATCATGGCTGGTTTGGGAGGTTTGTTTCCGCCTGGATAAACAGCCCCGGCTGAACCTGTCGTACCAGCCACTCAAAGCGGAGTTCCCTGAGCATTACACCCCGGAATTAATTGAGGTAAGGGAGGCTATCATCCGGATCCGACGCTCCAAGTTACCGGATCCGGCAGCAATCGCCAATGCCGGAAGTTTCTTTAAAAACCCTATTTTAAGCGCTTGTAAAGCACTCATTCTCAAGGAAAGCTTTCCATCTATGCCAACCTATTACCATGAACCGGGAGAGGTTAAAGTTCCCGCGGGCTGGTTGATTGAACAGTGTAATTGGAAAGGATACCGTGAGGGTCAGGCAGGAGTGTTTCCGCAGCAGGCTCTGGTTTTAGTAAATTATGGCGGTGCCAGCGCACAAGCTATTCTTGACCTGGCTGAAAAGATCGTGCAATCCGTCGAACTGAAGTTCGGCATTCAGCTGGAGATGGAAGTCCGGATCATTTAATTACCGGTGATTCCCCTGCGATTTAAGGCCTGCTGGTACTTTCTGGCATTTCTCAGATGGTCGGCGTACGTACTTGAAAAATTCGAGTACCCGCTGAAGTCCTCCTTCGCACAGAAATACAGATAATTATGCTTTTGATAATTCAGGCAGGCATCAATGGCCTGAATGGAGGGAATCCGGATAGGACCCGGCGGCAGACCTGCATACCGGTAGGTATTATAGGGTGAATCAATCACCAGATGGTTGCGTAGCACACGCTTGATCGAGTAATCACCCCAGGCAAAGATCACGGTAGGGTCGGCCTGCAAACGCATGCCCTTTCTGAGCCGGTTCATATACACTCCCGCCACCAGCGGCATGTCCTCCACTTTAAAGGTTTCTTCCTGGACAAGGGCTGCCAGCGACATTACCTGAAATTTATCCAGGCCGATCTCGGAGAGCTTTTTCTCACGATCCGGGTTCCAGAAGGCTTTGTACTCCTGGCTCATTCTTTCAATAAACTGATCCGCACTGGTATTCCATAAGAATCGGTAGGTATTGGGTATAAACATCCCACGCCACTGATCTGGCGTAAAGCCAAGATCAATCATCTTTGCCGTATCCGAAAAGGCCTTCACGAGGGAAACAGAATCCGCTTCGATCTGTTTGGAAATCACATTGGCCAGGCGGTCGAAGCGCCGGGTGGTATTGAATACCAACGTCACTTCAGCCTGTTTACCGGAACGCAGCAAATCAACAATCCGGCCATTTGACATCCCTTTGTGCAACAGGTACCTGCCGGGTTTTATGTTGGCAGGGTACTCCTTTCTTTTGGCCACCCAGTCGAAACCGCGGTCATATTTCAGCCACCCCGATTTTTTAAACTCCATATAGATCTGGGGATACTGCTCACCGGTACGGACAAAGAAATAGACCGAATCCTGTTTAGCCAGAGTCAGACCGGGACTGGAAACCCAGGTGTACAAAATTGATGCACCGGTAATCAGCATGATAATGACCAGTGCACCGCCAATCAGGCCACCCCTCACTAAAAGTTTTTTTTTAGGCATAAACTATTTCAGCCTTGATAAGGCCTCCGCTATACGGTCGATCGCGCTGTTTATGATTTCCTGTGAAGTGGAATAAGAAATTCTAATGCAGCCGGGAGCTCCAAAGGCTGATCCGGAAACCAGGGCGACATGTGCTTCTCTAAGCAAATACATCACCAGATCCGTTTCATTTTGTATGATCGACTGGCCATCTGATTTTCCAAAAAATGCGGTTACATCGGGCAATACATAAAAAGCCCCGGGAGGATTGTTACTTCTCAATCCTTTTATCTCAGATAAACGCCTTACCACCAGATCTCTGCGAATTTTAAACTCGGCCACCATCGATTGAATAACCGTTTGTTCGCCAAGCAAGCCGGCTATGGAAGCCTTCTGGGCAATGGTACTTGCGCCGGAAGTATATTGTCCTTGAAGTTTCTGGCATGCCTTGGCCAGCCACAGGGGGCCGGCCAGATAGCCGATCCTCCATCCGGTCATGGCATAGCCCTTCGACACCCCATTGATAATCGCCACCCGGTCACGGACGGATTCAAACTGTGAAATAGACTCGTGACGGCCGCTATAATTGATGTATTCGTATATCTCATCCGATATGATCAGGATCTGCGGATGCTTTTCAAAGACGGTCACCAATCCGGCAAGCTCCTCCCGGGAATAGATTTCGCCGGTAGGATTGGAAGGTGAACTAAACAAAAACGCCCTTGTTTGAGGGGTAATTGCCGCTTCAAGCTGGTCCGGCGTAATCTTGAAATCCTGTTCGATCCCGGAAGGAACGACCACCGGAATACCTTCTGCCATCTTAATAATTTCAGGATAGGAAACCCAGTAAGGGGCAGGGATAATAACCTCATCCCCCGGATTGGTCGTGCTTAACAGCACATTTCCAATCGATTGCTTGGCTCCGTTGGAAACCACTATCTGGTCCGGAGTAAAATCAAGATTGCTGTCCCGCTTCATTTTCACTACGATGGCCTCACGGAGATCCAGGTAGCCGGAAACCGGCGGATAATGCGTAAAATTCTGGCGGATAGCCTCGATAGCAGCTTCCTTGATATGATCCGGGGTATTGAAATCGGGCTCCCCCAGGCTCAGATCAATGATATCAATCCCTTGACATCTCAGTTCCCTACTCTTTTGCGCCATAGCCAAAGTCTCTGAAATAGCCAGAGCCTGCAATCGTTTTGATACCTGATCAACTTTCATATATAACAAGATTAAAAAAGAAGACGCTAAAGTTACAATATTTACCTTTGTGGCCGTTGAACGGTGATTATTGAATTTTATCTCAAATACAAGGCAATGAAAGAAATTCTGGAAATCCTCAAATACACCCTGCCATCGATTGTGGTGATGCTCACCGCCACCTTTATGATGCGTTACTATTATAAATCGTTTATCCGGGATCGCGATCGCGACCTCCTGTTACAGGATCGTAAAAAAACCCTGCCGCTGCGACTGCAGGCGTATGAGCGGCTCGCAGTGTTCCTGGAGAGGATCACCGTTGATGCGCTGGTGGTCAGGGAGCAAAACGATGATTTCACCAGCCGCGAATACCATCAGCATCTTTTGGAAATGATCCGTGCAGAATATGAACATAACCTATCACAGCAAATTTATATTTCAGGCGATGCCTGGAATGTGGTCCGCAACGCGAAGGAAGGAACGCTGAAAATAGTAAACCGCGCGGCCATGCAGGTAAACCCCGACGGCCGGGCACTGGAGCTCAGTAAAAAGATTATTGAAATTCAGATGGAGTCCGAAACTTCACCCACCCATGCTGCACTCGAGTTTCTGCGATACGAGGCCAGGCAGCTGATGGAAAGATAGGAAAACAGATTCACCTATCAGTCCACATCAATATAGAAGCCAACACTGAGGTTAAGCCCCTTATTTTTAAGCGGTTTTGAATCACCAATGATCAAATGATCCTTGTTAATGTCCTTAAGGCCATATTGGTATTTGATATCGAGCACCACCCCGAGGCCCTGGCGAATGGGAGTTTCGATACCCCCACCGGCCACAATTCCGTAATCATGCCGGTAGAGTCCGTCCCCGATAGCCTCCTTACTGACCATCTGGCCCAGCCGCATTCCGGAGAAATTGGCGTGGACCAGGTAGCCGTAATATCCACCGGCCTGAAGGTAGAATTTGCTGGTGCGACCCAGGTTAATCCTCAGAAAAAGTGGAATCGTAATATAATCCAGGTTTGTTTTAACCTGATAGGTGGAATCTTCAATAATGACATTCTTGGAATCCCATACCTGATTGGTAAACTTATTTCCCTTCCGCTGGTAACCCAGCTCGGTGCCGATCTGAAGGCCATCCGTTATTTTCAAACTGCCAACCATTCCGATAGCTAAGGTAATGCGCTGACTCGCAATCGTTTCATCAATAAAACCCGGAAAGCCAATCCCCAGTTTCGCGCCGTAGGATAACTGTGCCGTGGCCGTTGATCCGGCAAGCAGCAGTAACACAAATCCAAGGAATGCAAATCGCTTTATCATTTTGTGAATTAATTAGAGTGTCCAAGTAGACCAATGCTGCGCTGAACAAATGCATCGAGCGCTTCACCCGTCAGCTTATTCGTGGCTAACAATGCCAGGTCGATCAGTTGTTTTACGATCGCATTTTCCTTGCCATATTCAGCAAGAACCTCGTTCCGTTTCTTTTCGGTTTCATCAATCTGTTTTTCCAGCTCTGCTCTTTTGTCCTTTTCTTCCTGCCCAATCTCCTCTTCTTTTCTGCCCTTGAGCAATTTTTCGAGACTTTCCTGTTCAGACTTGAATTTCAAAATTTCACCATCGAAACTTTCGGCTTCCGTACCATGAGCCAGTTTCAGCTGATCGGCAATCTGGATGACAATCGGATGGTTGCTATTGATTACCAGATTATAACTATCAGGAAGATCTTTATAAAAATTCATACCACCACCGGATAATTTAGACATTTCCTTCATCCTCCGGCTCCACTCCGATTGCGTAATAATAACCGGATGAGCCGTTTCGTCGAGGGCTTCGAAAGTTACAAAATATCCTTCAGCCGGCACCTGGCTTTTAAATACCGGATTCAACCAGGCTTCCAATGTTTTATCCAGCTTGGATTCCTTCTGGTCGTCCTTCACAATCAGTTTATCCACCACATCTGAATCCACGCGTACAAAGTGCGATTTTTCCAATTTCTCTTCCAGATGATTCAGGAAGTGGGTATCGAACTGCCCGTCCATAACGAGGACATCATACCCCTTCTCTTTTGCACTGCGGATGAAACTGAATTGCTCGTCCTTGTCACTGGTATACAGATAAACCAGGGTCCCATTCTTATCCGTTTGATTTCCCTTGATGATCTCTTTGTATTCATCATACGTAAAAGCCTTTCCATCGGTATTCTTCAGCAAGGCGAACTCTTTGGCCTTATCCCAGAATTTCTCTTCGGTCAGCATTCCATAATTGATAAAAAGCTTCAGATCGTCCCACTTTTGCTCGAATTGTTCGCGGTTGGTATTGAAAATATCCTGAAGCCGGTCGGCAACTTTCTTGGTGATATGGGAGGAAATCTTTTTAACATTCTGATCAGACTGCAGATAGGAGCGGCTCACATTAAGCGGGATATCGGGACTATCGAGCACGCCATGCAAAAGCGTCAGGAAATCCGGAACGATTCCTTCCACAGAATCCGTGACAAAAACCTGGTTGCTGTAAAGCTGGATCTTGTTTTTCTGAACTTCGTAATTATTTCTGATTTTCGGAAAATAAAGGATTCCGGTCAGATTAAAGGGATAATCCACATTCAGGTGTATATGAAACAGCGGATCCTCCGACATGGGATACAGCTCCTTATAGAATTTGGAATAATCCTCTTCGGTAAGGTCAGCCGGTTTTTTCGTCCAGGCGGGTTCAATGTTATTGACGATATTGTCCTGATCGGTTTCCACATTCTTACCGTCTTTCCACTCTTTAATCTTACCGAAAGCAATCGGTACGGGCAGGAATCGGCTATATTTATTCAGTAAGGTCTGGATCCGCGATTCTTCTAAAAACTCAACAGAATCTTTATCAAGGTGCAGGATCACGTCGGTCCCGCGGTCTTCACGATCGGTTTCTTCCAGCGTATATTCAGGATTTCCCTTGCACGACCAGCTTACTGCTTTTCCGCGCTTGAACGACTTGGTCACCACCTCCACCTGATCGGAAACCATAAAGGAAGAATAGAAGCCCAACCCGAAATGACCGATAATGGCATTGGCTTCCTTCTTATATTTCTTCATAAACTCTTCCGCTCCGGAGAAAGCAATCTGATTAATAAATTTATCGATCTCCTTGGCAGTCATCCCCACTCCACGGTCAGAAACCGTCAGTGTCTTTTTCTTTTTATCAAGGGTCACCCGGATGGTAAGATCACCGAGTTCACCGGTAAATTCCCCAACCGAAGCGAGGGTTTTCAATTTCTGTGTCGCATCTACCGCATTAGAAATCAGTTCACGAAGGAATATTTCATGATCAGAATAAAGAAATTTCTTAATGATCGGAAAGATGTTTTCGGTGGTCACATTGATCGTACCCTGTTGCTTTGAATTTTCCATATTATAAAATAGTTTTAGCCTGCCTCCCTATTTCAAAGGCCATGCCATCAAAAATGTCCTGACATTTTTACAGTTTAATCTGTCTGGTTCCGCCAAAAT
>JBBQOG010000211.1:0-6400 GCA_038330665.1 Bacteroidales bacterium | reverse complement strand
GGTCCATCCGCAAAACCATAAGACAGGGTTATATGAACCAAAATGAGCAGAAAGGAAAGAAACGTGGTTTTCAATATCTTTCTGTATGGTACCGGACGGATGGAATTCCGGAATGGGATGTGAATGGTCCTGATCATATTTAAATAACCGTTCTAAAGCCGGTTTATTTTATCGCCACCTTTTTCATGATCTCATAAATAAGGGCCAGTTGGGAATCCCCCACACCCCAAGGGGTTTCCTCCGGACGCCATCCCAAACGTATGAGGGCTTTTTCTGCTGCCCCAGAATTATCCGTATAAACGGCAACTGTCCACATCATTAAGGCATTGGCGGGCTGTGCCATCATCCAGGTAGTGAGTAAATGGTCTCCCTCGCTTTCTTTGTTGAGTAATCTAAAGCTTTGGGCCGCCAGTAAATTAGCGCTGTCCCAGCCTGGTTTCCTTTCATTGTTGCTGGTCAGCACTTTCTGGAAGAATTTCTGTGCTTCGCTGAGCTGATTCATCTGGAGATAGCAAAGTCCGGTCAGATAATCCTCGATGCGCTCATCCGCGACATAGGGCTTTCCAACACCAAGGTTTTCAGGCCATTGACGTGCGCTTTCCAGATCGGTCAAGGCTTTCAGATACCGCTGATGGCGGAAATAGTCGAGTGCCCTCAGAACCAGGGCCGACCGGTAAATCTCATGACCTTCGCGGGCACCTTCTGCGGGCAATAGGATAATCCGGTTGAGGATATCCAGGCAATTGTCATAATTGTGATTATACAATTCAGCTTTGGCCTGATCAAAGTCGAGGATCATATGTCCCGATATTTTCGAAGTGGCTTTTCTGGCTACATCAAGATATTGCGACCATCCCTTGTTGCGGGCGAAATAATTCTCCAGGGCGTGCCAGGAGCGCCAGTCAGCAGGCTGAAGATTAACCGCACGGGTCAGATCGCGAAGCACGAGTTCCTCTTCGGTGCCTTCAAAAAGTTTTGCCCGGGTCAAATAAAAGGAGGCCTCTATTGGTTCATCCTTGCAGGATTTGAATAGTTCTTTTGCTTTCAGTGAATCATCCAGGTTCAGTCGGATCAGGCCCATATAATAGCGGTTTTGCCAGGAGGGCTTAACGGATTCGGCCCATTCCAGAACCGTGAGGGTTTCCGGACGGTAGGGGAAAACGAACAGGGTGGGGTAAGTGGCAGGGTTAAAGTTGGCCAGACTGCCGGATGAGTATTTTGCCCCCAGGTAATTTCTCCAATACTGTACGACCACCTGATCCGGGGCTTCCTTAAGAAGGGTCATGGCCTCGGCATCCCGATTCAGGTTGTGGTAAAAAATGGCCAGCTCGAGGTAGGTCTGTTCCGGAAATTCATTACGGATCAGCGACTTAAATGATTCCAGGTTTTCGGCAGACGGTTTTGCCAGATAGTTTTCGAACCCTGCGAAATGGCTGAGAGGATCCAGATTTTCCAGCCTGCTGATCACCTCTGCGGCTCCGCTTCGGTTACCGGATAGTCGGTTGGCAATCGCCTCGAATGCCATGGCCTTGATATCATAGCGATTATAATCCTGGGCAAGCCGGGCGTACTTGAGTGCCTGTTCCGGCTTGTTCTCCATGAGGGCAATCTCAGCCAAACCGGTATTGGCAGCCGACCGGTATTCCATTGAGCGGGTGGCCAGTCCAAAAGCCTCCTTAGCCTCGTATACATCGTTTGCAATTTTTGGATCCGCTTGGGTCATCCCTTTCTTGTAATCTTTTTTTACCACTCCGAGGAGGTAATTTGCCTTTGGGTCATAGGTGTCGTAGGAGAGTGCCATCATCAGTAATTCTT
Organism: Bacteroidales bacterium; assembly: GCA_038330665.1. Taxonomy (GTDB): domain Bacteria; phylum Bacteroidota; class Bacteroidia; order Bacteroidales; family UBA12481; genus UBA12481. The sequence continues at coordinate 4,585 of JBBQOG010000211.1, read as the reverse complement.
CAGCCAGCTTAGGTTTCAGAAGCCTGATATACTCTTCGGCCAAACCTGACAGGGCGGGCAGGTAATGAGGATCTTTGGCCAGGCATTTGCGGTAATAGTCGCGCGACTGGGAGTATTCACGCTGCCTGCTGAATTCGATAGCCTTCATATATAATCCCTGCACGGAGTTCCAGTCGAACGGGGGTGAAACCATGGGCCGGCTTGAATTTCGGGCAGCCTGATCGGCGACCGACCAATTCAGGCGGCCATTAGCCAGTGAAACGGCGTTGGGCAGGTTATTTCCGGAGCCGGTATTTGAATATACCTCCATGGGTTTGAGGTTGACGGGTATTCTTTCAACCTTGCCGGAGCCGTAATGAATGATCAGTGTATCCCGGATATTTTCCAGCGCACAGAATTTTATTTCCCCGGCCTTCCCTGGTGCTGCAGATGATTTACTTCCATTATGAACATAAAGTATTCCCGCCTCTCCGATTTCGGTCACGCCGTCGGTACCTATTATGGGAAACCATTTTTCGCTGAACTTCTCACAGCTGTTTCCGGCAAAGCCCATGTGTTTGAAAGGGGATAAAGTGCTGCCGGCAGCCTCCTGGTTAAACAGCAACCCGGTCTGGATTTCGGTGTATTGCATATTGCCGGGTTGGTCGGTGAGGAGGTCGGTCCATAGGGCACCCTGAGGACTCAGCGACCAAATCCAGATCTTCTTCCCCGGCTTCTGGGTATAATCGCTCCAGTGGCCGAACCCAAAATTCCGGTTGGAATAGTAGCCGGCAAAAAAATCAGTGTAGGTACTCAGTACATGATAACTGTGGTCGCTGCCATAATTATTCTCGGGGTATTTTGATATATTCCTTCCATCGGCCAGGATAGGCCAGGGGGATTCCTCCCCTTCATGGCCGATATAATGCTGGCCCGGAAAATAATAGGTGAGGTCGGGGGATGCATCGGCTGCTGCGGTTGCCCAATGGTATTTTGAGGTAGACAAATCCATCGGATTATACCAGAAAAGGTTGGTTTCGATCCAGGCCTTGTCGGCAGGCAGCCTGATCTCCACGCGCCATTCCGACCGGGAGGTCAGGTCCATGGCGCCGATCATGCAGGAAACGCTTCCATCGGGATTCGTGCGGGTGAGATAATCTACCGGAGTTGCCGTGGTGGGTGCGTGGCCGATCGATCCGAAATTGAATTCGATACCCCCGGATGTCCAGGCGCCACGCATCGATATATCCCTGAATTTAACCACTTTATTAAAATAGATAAATTCCTGTCCGGTGGATTTTTCAATCGCACCTAATATTTTGCCACCCATTTCCGGTGCAATCATCACCTTGATCCACTCATTTTCAAGTTCCACAATTTTCCAGTCTTTGGTCACCCCTTGGGTGGCGAATCCATCGAAACGGAAATAAGGATAGATTTTACCGGTTCGGGCGACGGGGTTAGGATCGGAGAAGGGATAGGTGAGGAAGGGTCGGACATATTCTTTGACTGTTGCATTCTGGCCATGCAGGAGCCCGGAAGATATTGAATAAAGGAGGGTTATAAGGGTTAGGAGGGTCAGGAAGGGTGAGCGAATCAGGTGGTTATTATGCGGGCCTTTCATAGCGATGATTTTTTACTAAAATACGGATTTGATTTACTATTTTTCATGGATTATTGGTAAAGTGGCGATGGCAGGGTTTTCCATTCAAAGAAGGGTTTCAGTCAGGCAGGCGGAAGACGGAGATAATCAATCTGTTCTTGAGCTTTCCCCCCGTTGTATCCAGAACGGAATGATCACCATGTATGCAGATCGATCACCGGTTTTTAACAGGCTTCATCGTTTATTGGATCCGGCTTCCTATCATCTTATCGCACTGTATAATGACCGGGTAGTGGGCCAGCTGGGCATCCTGCATGCCGATTTGTATTTCAGGGATGAACCGGTACGGACGGCCTATTTCATGGATTTCAAGGTAGATCCGGATTTCCGGTTGGGATTGACTGCCTACCGGATGGTGAAACCGGCCATCGATCGCGCGCGCGCGGCGGGGACCCGGATGGGGCTGGCCACTCTCTTGAAAAACAATGAAGCCCCGATGGTATTTACGAAGGGAAGGGGCGGATTTCCAGCTTCGTTGTACCTGGGAGATAACCGCATTTATAATTTTGTTCCAATACGGAGGATCAAGACGGACAGCCGTTTTGTGGTTCGGCAAGCCGTGCTGTCTGATATCCCGGAAATGGTTGCCCTGTACAACCGTTTTTATGGAACCTACCGGCTGGCTCCGCGCATGACTGAAGATTTGCTGCGGCATTATGTTACCGCTATCGAGGGCTTGTCGATCGATTGTTTCCACCTCGCTGTGGAGGGTGGCGTGATTAAGGCGGTACTGGCAGCCTGGGATGCCCATATCGTTAAAAGATACATGGTTACCCGGTCCAATTTTCGGGTCAAACTGATCTCAGGAATTGTAAAATTCATGTCGGTTTTTGGCCCGATGCCTGAGCCGATACGGATCAACCAGCCTTTGAAACAGCTTACGCTCGTGCTTTATGCCCACGATAAGTGCCGTGAGGCCCTGGCCGTGCTATTCCGTCATGTCAATAATTTGTCAATCGGTGGCCCCTATTCCATTATCCAGGTGCAGATTCATGAGGATGATCCTTCGAACGAGAGTCTCAGGGGCTTAACCGGGGTTTCGGTATACAGCGAAATACACCTGTTCCCCGATACGCTTCAGTTTGCACGTGAGATTCAAAAAAGCTCCGGGCCGGTACACCTGGAATTTCCGAATTACATTTAGGATAACTTACCCAGAAGCCGGGTCAGGGTTTCGGCGATATTTTCGGTTGGACGCGGTGCATAAACGGATATGATCTTTCCCTCTTTATCAATGAGGAAATATCTCGGAAAATCAGTCAGATAATAAGCATCCTTGAGCACAGTGGATTTCGGGTCCTGCAACAACTGGATACTGCCAAAATTGTTTTTCCTGATTATGGCGGCCCAACGGTTTCTGTCTTTTTCAAAGTCCAGGGATACCATTAAAAAAGTGATCGGCTTGCCCGTAAAATCCTTGCGCAGCTGCTCGAAATAGGGTATTTCCTGCAAGCTCCAGTCGGACCAGGATGCCCAGAAACCGATGTAAAGGAGCTGGCCGAAGTAATCGCTCAGTTTAACTTTTTTCCCATCTGTGGTATAGGCATCGAAGTCAGGAGCCGGTTTACCCATAGCCACTTTTTCCATGTTTGCCACGATACCCTCAATGGTTTTTACAAAATCAGGATTCTTGCAGGTGGCTTTAAAGTCGGTCAGGAAACTCTCCACGCGGATCGTGCCGAAATTGGCCAGGTGATCATCAATGGCGGTAAAAATAAGATAATCAATAAGATCCTGATTGGTAAAATCTTTGTGGATCACCCTGAAGCGGGCCACTGATTCCGGAAATATCAGCGATGCCGTAGCAGGATTATCCGCGAGATAAACCGACTGTTTATAGTCCAGATAGTGCTGAATGAACTCTTTGAAAACGTTGCTGCTGAGGTTGGATGAGGCATTCAAATCCAGCGTGTTCAGGCAATCGGTATAATAGGTGTCAGAAACAACTGGAAGGGTCCCTTTTAACAGCTGGTATTTCCCGGGATACTGAATGTGCTCGTCGGCCCAGGCAAAAGCAATATCCGACCGGGTTGATGAAACAAAGCCCGGATCAATTTCCTGGTATTTTGTTTCATACTCATTCAACAGCTTAACCTTCATTTGCCGGATGGAATCCGACACGCGGATAAACTGCGCGGGTTCCATTCCATACAGTTGGACAGGCGGAATAGCGGTCTGCTGGCCGAGCTTCCGTGCCAGGGTGAGATAATGGTTAACCGGACCGAGCTCACCACTGAAATCAATGTTTTCGGGAAAAATGACCGAATTGATTCCCATGGTAACTTCCTTGCCCGGTTCGAGGTAGATGTCCGTAAGCCGGTTGCCAAAAAAGATCATGGCTTTCCCCGGGGCACTCAAGGGAATGATCAGGCTGAACTTGCCATCGCTTTGAATCTTGGCGCTATCCAATATGGACCCGGCTGTAATGTTAAGATAACCGGGTATGGCAGGCGAAATAGTTCCCGAAATCCGGGTTTCGCCCGGTTTCAGTTCCTGTGGCCCGCAGCCGGAAATTAGTCCTGCTGCAAGGATTAGCGAGATGACAAATCTATTCATGTATCAGGCTATCTTTTACCGCCTCCGGTGCGGCTGACATATCGGTTGTAGTAATCGGTGAATTTGTCCTCGATCTCTTTTGCAAGGTCTTCTTCCTTGGTGTTGGTCACGGTTTCGGTCAGGTTCCGCATTTCATACAGTGCATACTGCAGATCGCTTGCAACCGAGGGGAAGTATTGCGCCGGCAGGCTGAGATAATAATCAATATTGTCCTTCATGTTGTCGAAGGCAAATTTGGCCACCTCGCGACCTTTAGCCGTATCTCCGACCTGGAACCAGAGTCCTGCATTCTCCACATCCTGAGGGGTGTAGCCCATTACCTTCCTGGGCATTGCACTTTCAAGTTTGGTCAGAACCTCCGCAGCCTTTTGTGTTTTGCCCTCCTTG
>JBBQOG010000210.1:0-6404 GCA_038330665.1 Bacteroidales bacterium | reverse complement strand
AGGATGGAACTTTTCCGGCTGGTACCACCCGTTTCGAAAAACGTGGTATCGCCGTCAACGTTCCGGAATGGCAGGTCGAAAGTTGCACGCAGTGCAACCAGTGTGCCTATGTTTGTCCCCACGCCGCCATCCGTCCGTTCCTGATGACCGCTGAAGAGGTCGCCGGAGCACCGGCAGAAACCACCTCGGCTAAAGGTACCGGTGGTACGAAAGAATACCAGTTCCGCATGCAGGTGAGCGTTCTCGACTGCACCGGTTGCGGCAATTGCGCCGATGTATGTCCGTCGAAAGTCAAATCGCTGATCATGAAACCACTTGGAACCCAAATGGATCAGGTTGAGCGCTGGGACTATATGCACGAAAAAGTCGGCTATAAGGATACCGTTCTTGGAAAAGAGAAATCCGTTAAAAACTCACAGTTTGCTCAGCCGCTGTTTGAATTCTCAGGTGCTTGTGCAGGCTGCGGTGAAACTCCTTATATCAAACTGATCACCCAACTCTATGGTGACCGGATGATCATTTCGAATGCCACCGGTTGTTCTTCAATTTATGGCGGATCCGCTCCTTCCACCCCTTATACCACCAATAAAGATGGTAAAGGTCCGGCCTGGGGTAACTCGCTGTTTGAAGACAACGCTGAATATGGCTATGGAATGGCATTGGGCGTAAACAAGCTCCGCGACAGGATCTCCAAGAAAATGGCTGAAACCATGGATGTAGTGAACGCTGCCACCCGTGAAGCTTTCGGCGAATGGATTGATAACCGTGACAAGGCTGAAGAATCAAGAGTGGCCTCAGCAAAAGTGCTGGCTGCCCTTAAAGATGAAAAGCATTCTATTGCACCGGAAATCCTGGCCCTCGAACAGTACCTGATCAAAAAATCAGTTTGGATCATGGGTGGCGACGGATGGGCATACGATATCGGATATGGCGGACTCGACCATGTTCTGGCGTCAGGTGAAGATGTCAATGTACTGGTGGTGGATACCGAAGTGTATTCCAATACCGGTGGACAGTCTTCTAAATCGACCCCGATTGCGGCGATTGCAAAATTTGCCGCATCCGGTAAACGAATCCGTAAGAAAGACCTCGGGATGATGGCCATGTCCTATGGATATGTCTATGTAGCACAGGTTGCTATGGGTTCAAGCCAGAACCAATTCCTGAAAGCATTGAAAGAGGCGGAGTCCTATCCGGGACCGTCCCTGATCATTGCCTATTCGCCGTGTATCAACCACGGTCTGAGAATCGGAATGGGTCAGTCGCAGATGGAAGAGGAACTGGCTGTAAACAGCGGTTACTGGTCCAACTACCGATTTAACCCGATGCTTGAGAATACCGGTAAGAATCCTTTTGAACTGGATTCAAAAGAACCTGATTGGTCGATGTTCAAAAACTTCCTCATGGGTGAGGTTCGCTTCTCTTCACTGAAGAAAGCTTTCCCTGAGGTTGCTGATGAACTGTTTGATGCCGCTGAGGAAGCTGCAAAATGGAGGTACCGCAGCTACCAGCGGTTGGCTGCAATGGATTTCTCAAAATAGGTTGAACCCCATATAAATATGATGTAGAGACGCATAATAATGCGTCTCTACGGGTGTCTCCCGGATGCGATATAGAGACGGATAATTATCCGTCTCTACGCATTTATAGAAATGCCGCTGAAAAATAATTGATAAAATATTTGGTTATTATAAAAATAGTCCCTTCATTTGGAGTGTGACAATAAGTGTGTTCTGATTTAAGATTTTCTTTTCTCTATATCCGCGCCGAATTAGGTGTGGGCCGTCAGAAAGCTACGGCTTTCTGTCATAATGTTATCTAAATTGAGTTATCCGGTTAAAGTTGCAAAGACCCCGATTTCCGACAGGAGATCGGGGTTTAGCAGTTTATAGGGGTGAACCCTCCAACAAATCGACTAAAAAAAGAGGCTGGCTCATTCGTGAGCCAGCCTCTTTGCTGAATTCCGGTCTGAAGAACGCTACTTACGTCCTTATTTGCCGGGGCATTGCGAAGTAATCGATGGGTCTATGTTGTTTTTCCCATAAGCTTTATCGAAGTGGTCGCTAAATTGTTTGGCGAGTTTGGCCGCGGCAGCTTTATAAGCATCAGGGTCTAACCAGGTATTCACCGCATTGAGCATTTCTTCCGGAACTCCCGGACAGCTTGCCGGAATCTGCAGGTGGAAGAGCGGATCCTGGGTGTACAGCACCTCATCAAGTTGCCCGCTCAGGGAAGCATTCACCATGCGACGGGTCAGGTTAAGATCAATGCGCTTGCCAACGCCGTAACCGCCTCCGCTCCATCCGGTATTGATGAGATAAACCCGCGTTTGGAATTTCTCCATTTTTTCACCAAGCAAATTGGCATAAACTTCAGGCTTGCAGGGCATAAAAGGTGCTCCGAAGAACCTCGAAAATGCAACCTGTGGCTCAGTCACACCCGTTTCCGTACCGGCCAGTTTTGAAGTATATCCCATCATGAACCAAAGCATTGCCTGCTCTTTGTTCAGATGTGACACGGGAGGCAATACCCCATAGGCGTCAGCCGTGAGAAATAATATCGTTTTCGGGTGTCCGGCAACCGACGAGGGCTTGATGTTTTTCAGGAAACTCAGTGGGAAGGAGGCCCTTGAGTTTTCCGTCAGACGATTATCGTAGAAGTCAAAACTGCCATCCGGATAGATCATGGCGTTCTCAACCATTGCCCCATGATGCAGATAATCAACTTTCCGCATGACCGCATCATAAATATCGGGCTCTTTTTTAGGATTGATGTCGATCATCTTTGCATAGCAACCAAACTCAAAGTTTGCGATGCCATCCTCACTCCAGCCGTGCTCATCATCGCCCAGCAGTGACCGGGCAGGATCTGCGGAGAGGGTGGTTTTTCCGGTGCCGGATAACCCCAGCAGAAGAGCGGAGTCACCTTTGTCGCCTTCGTTGGCGGAACAATGCAACGGAAGAATTCCTCGAAGTGGCAGCAAATAATTCATCACCGTAAATAACATCTTTTTCATGCTGCCCATATAGGCTGATCCGATCACCAAACCAATCTGGCGATCATAATCCATGGCGACAATCAGATCGGAAGTTTTACCATTCGGCAGGGTCCTTAATTTGCCTGCATATTTTTCACTGTCCAGTTTGTGATAAGGCAGTGCCAGCAAAAGGAAACCCTGGTCGGCATAAACGCTCTTTTTAATATCATCAGGAACCGGCCGGAACATGTTATCGATGAAAAGTGTATGTAATGCCCTGTAAGTAACCACTTTAACCGGGAGTGCATAAGAGCTGTCTGCTCCAATTACCCGGTCGGTTTCATATAATTGCCCTGCGTCCGCAAGTAATTCGGTGGCATCAGCAAAAATCTGATCAAAGGTGCTCTCGTCGATAGGTAGGTTGTTTGCAGCTGTCCAGTCGATATTGTGCTCGCTCACTGCCCTCCTTACCATGTAGGTGTCCTTGGGACTCCTTCCGGTTGATTCGGGAGCAGTCCAGGTGGCAAGGGCTCCGGAGGCAGTAACCATGGCTTCGCGGCGTTCAACCGCTTCCTTGATCATCTCTTTTCGGGTACTATTTTTAAAAACCTTTGGGTGCTTGCTGAGCACCTCGGTAACCATTAATTTTGGATCTTTCATAAGCCGGTTTTATTGTTGTTTGCTTGTTGATAATGAACAAAGATAAAAATTGATCGTTATCTTATATAGCCATATATGTATGTATTAATATCCCTTGGTGGGAAATGTTATATATTTGCAGGCAAATCGCAGATGGGACGACTAATAGGAATCGACTACGGCCGGAAACGGACCGGATTGGCAGTGACCGATCCCGAGCAGCGGATTGCCGGGGTTTTAACAACTGTGGAATCGTATGGGATATACGATTATCTCAAGAAATATATTGATAAAGAGCCCGTTGAGGGGTTTGTGATCGGGTTTCCAAGACAGATGAATTACCAGCCTTCTGAATCCGCTCCACTGGTCCAGGCTTTTGCCAAAGGGCTGGCAAATAAGTTCCCTGAGATTCCAATCTTTTGGGTTGATGAACGTTTTACCTCCAAAATGGCCCTTCAATCAATGATCGATGGAGGAGCGTCAAAGTCCGACCGACGGGAAAAAGGAAATATTGATGCGGTGAGCGCAGCCATCATCCTGGAATCCTGGCTGCAGCAAAAAATCAATGAGCGGGAAAGAACACTATGATTTTACCGGTTTATGCATACGGATCTCCGGTCCTGAGGAAGGTGGCAGTGGATATAGCCCCGGGTTATGATGGCCTCAAGGACTTGATTGAAAACATGTTCGAAACAATGAAAGCCGCTGATGGAGTGGGTTTGGCTGCCCCGCAGATTGGTTTGCCCATCCGGATATTCGTGATGGATGCCCGCGTATATGCCGAGGATGATCCCACACTGGCCTCCTTTAAAAAGGTCTTTATCAACGCCCATGTCATGGAAAGGGGTGGCGAGGAGGAAATAATCGAAGAAGGGTGCCTCAGCGTTCCCAATATACATGAGGATATTCTCCGCCCGGGGAAAGTGCACATTCGTTATGTGGATGAAAATTTTAAACCGGTGGATGAGTGGTATGAAGGGATGGTGGCCCGGATTATTCAGCATGAATATGACCATCTCGATGGGATCATGTTTCCGGACCTGGTCAATCCTTTGAAGAAAACCCTTTTGCGAAGCAAACTTCGTGATATCTCCAAAGGGAAAGTCGCCGTGAAGTATAAGATGAATTTTCCTCTTAAAAAATAAATTATGAACTCAGACGTTTTGCGCAGCCAATCTATGAAAGCCTTTTCGATATTTTTTGCGGTCCTTCTTTTTGCCGGTTGTGGTATCAATTCGGAAAAGAAAAAGGTGCTCGACCGGATTGCAGCCTGTGAAGCGAAAATCTATGGCGACTCCACCGCAACCATACCGGATGAAAAAACCGGGATGGAAATGATCCAGGCGTATACGGATTATTCAAATGCCTGGCCCAAGGACACCATCTCCGCAGAATACCTTTTTAAAGGTGCCGAGATTGCCATGAACATGAATAAATCGGCCATGGCTATCGACTATTATAATCGCATTTTGCTGAATTATCCTGATTTTAAGAAGAGCGCCTACTGTGTCTTTTTGCAGGCCTTTATCCTGGAAAACCAAATGAACCAATTTGATCAGGCGAAAAGCCGGTATGAGGAATTCATCGATAAATACCCTGACCATGTTTTGGCCAAGGATGCCCGGGCGTCCATTGATAATATGGGAAAACCCATTGAGGACCTGATCAAAGAGTGGGACAAAAAGAATTCGCAATAATTTTTCCATTCCAGCAAAATAAAGCGTCTATTCTTTCGGATAGGCGCTTTTTTTATGTTTTCAACAATACGGATCTGCCTGGCAGGATTGATTGGGGGAATTCTTTTCGGATGCCGGATTCCGGAGGGTTCGATCATCGGGTATCTGCTACCCATACTGGCTGTAGCGGGCACACCTTTCCTTTGGAATTCCTTCTTCAATAGAGGATTACGCAAGTTTGTGAAAATAGGTCTGACCGGCTTCAGCTGTTTTTTTGCAGCAGGTTGGATCGCCATTTTGACAACTAGCTACCATCCATCAGAAATCCAGGCGGGTGAATCCTGCATCCGGGCCCAAGTGGTCTCCTACCGGCAAGTGTCAGATAAGCTCGGACAATTAGTTGTCAGGGTTCAGAAAGAACAGGAGGGGGCTGACTGGAAAAACCGGACCGGGAAGATTGTGGTAATGACCCGGCCTGATAAAGATCCGGGTTTTGTGCCAGGCGATACTTACCTGTTCGGTAACCTGCTTATCAAACCGGTTAGCGGAATACCCATAAAAAACGGATTTGTACCGAAGAGATATTGGATTTCCCGGGGTGTAAGGCACGAAACGCAACTCTCTTCCCAAAATATTAAGCAGATAAGCACCGCAAAATTACCCTCCCTAAAGCAATTTTTTAGCCGTTGGCAGGATACTCTTTCCAATCGTATCGATCAGATCGGGATATCTGAATCGGGCAGGGCACTGATGAAAGCCATGATTCTGGGCGACCGCAGTGAGGTTTCGAAGGACACCCTTACAGATTTCTCACGAGCCGGGATCATTCATGTTCTCTCGGTTTCGGGATTGCATGTGGGGATTATCTATTTTATCATTTCGTGGTTGCTGAAACAAACCGTGTTTCTGAGCTTTCGTATCCGTTCAATGCTTTGCCTGTTAATTGTTTGGATTTATGCCGGGGTAACCGGTTTCAGCCCGTCTGCCATTCGTGCGGCCGGAATGATCACCCTGTTTGAAATTGCCAGGCTTGGCCGGAGAGGTACTCCCGGATTGGACGTGTTGTGCTCAACAGCCCTTATTCATTGCCTGCTCAATCCTTATGCAATTTT
>JBBQOG010000209.1:0-6407 GCA_038330665.1 Bacteroidales bacterium | reverse complement strand
CCGCCGCCCCCGCTGCCGGCACCGCTGCCGCTGATAACAGCCTGCTGGCTGCCTCCGGACATTTGGGGACGTTGACCACCCGGACCAGACCCGCCGGTTGCTTCCCCGAACCGGAGCCCGATCACCATTTTATCTAACGCAGCGAGACCCTGTGGATTGATCAGTTTAAGCGGAATGCCGATCACCATGTTGAGTGCATTCGTGGTATCCAGACCAATGGAGGTTTTGAATTCTGATTTTTCCAGTGAAGGGTTCAGTTGGATCAGCTCGGTCCCTTTTTGCCATTTGAGCTCAAAACCCTGGGCCTGTTCGAGTAACATATCGCTACCGGTTCTTTGCCCGCGACCACCCGCCCCCTGTCGGGGTTGCAATTTCTGATCGGTCTGGACCCCGGCTATGATTTCCCGCTTGATCAAGGGAAAGCGGATATAACAATCCTCTTTCATCTTACCCGTGGTATCAATGAAAACGGTCATCCCCGTGCGGAGAATCTGGGATTGAACCCGTTGATCAAAAAAAGAAAAGGCAAAATAGAGATGCGTGCTGTCGTTGTAACTCATCCAACCGGTTTTGGTATCCGGATTAAATCCGGTGGGCTTGATGCCGGGGGAGTTGGGGTTATTTCCCCAGGAAGTGGGTAGCTCGGTCAATCCGGAACAACCGCTCAGGATCAGGGTGATCAGGATGAGATACACAGGGAGTTTAATGGCTTTCATGGCTTAGTTTTTTGTTTGGATGCAAAAAGGAGAGAAAGGTTTAACAATGCATTAACCCGGTGTTAACTAATGGCGTCACCAATCGCAATTAAATTGCGCCCTAATAAATTCAATACAATGAAACCGAAATTTTTTATATCACTGATGACATTGGTTCTTCTGGTGGGTTCCACAATGGTCATGGGACAGGATAAGAACCAGAAGAAAGTGGACCGCCTCATGCGAAAAATTGAAAAACAAAATCAAAAACTCAGGGAATTACGTGGGAATGAGTATCATACCTATATGGTAGCTCCATTCGTAATGGACCGGAGAGAAATTGAGCGGAACCGTGAAAATGCACGCGCTACAGCTGAAAATTCCCGCGAAATGGCCCGTGCTGCCATGGAGGGCCAGCGTGCTGCCATGGAAGGCCAGCGTGAAGCCATGATGGTGCAGCGTGATGTTATGCGAGGACAGGAAAAGGCTCTGCGCGACAAAATGATGGTATTGCATGAGAAAGATCTTGCAGGACTTGGTAAACTGAAAGAAAACAAAACACCGGAATGGACATCCGAAGATGGGGCAATAACTGTTTTGGGAGATATAGGTGATGTAAATGTGGAAGTTCCGAAATACCGGGGTGGCGTTTATTCTGTTTTTTCAGGAAACCAGGACAACCTTTCGATCAATAAGAATCTGGAAGATGAAACCAGCTCGGCTGATTTTAACTACGATGTGAAGGAGGGTGCCTCCGGAATGAGTGTGAACGTGAAGGGCGCCATCGATGCAGGAAAAGTCATGATCACCATCAAACGACCAAATGGCGAAGTGTTTAATGAATACACCCTATCTTCGCTCGGGAATGTAAATTACAACCAGTCATTAAAGTTTGAGGATCAGGAAGAATCCGCGTATGCCGGCAAATGGACCGTTACCATTTCTGCCGAAAAAGCAAAGGGAAATTACGGGGTTTCCATCAGGGAACGGTAACTTTTACCAAAGGGAAGCACCACACTTTTTAGTTCAACCGGGCAGGTGAAATCAGTCCTTCCTTGATATGGGCTGGTTTCCGTGTCAGCCTGATCACCGTGATTATGGGATTCGTCATTCTCTACGTTTCTTCCGTAGGCTGGTTTACATTGCGGCATTTCCGCCGCCCTTAGCTCCTCCAATCAGCGCGAAGCGCATAATTAGCAACCGCAGGTTGCCTATTTAGTGAGGCGAAGCCGAACCAAATTAGCGCGAAGCGCATATTTAGCGAGCGCAGCGAGCATAGTTAGCGACCGAAGGGAGCACAGTTAGCGAACGCAGTGAGCATATTTAGCGAGCGCAGCGAGCATATTTAGTGAGCGCAGCGAACATATTTAGCGACCGCAGGGAGCACAATTACCAATGTATGGAGAACCCGATAAACCCTTGCAAATTGCTGAAATTAAGGGTGTGCTGGCCGATATAAACCGGGTCATAATTGGTTTCGGGTAAAACATCGCGTTGTGCGAAGAATACACTTTTGATCCAAAACCCTTCCAATCCTGTATCGATGGAAAATCCAGGAATCAGGTACCAGGAGGTTTTGATCCTTCCCATCAGCCCGGGTTGAATATTGTGCTCCTGAATAAAGGTTTCTCCACGGCGGTATTCGCCGGATGCTTCGGGAGTCAAGGAGGTCCACTGGAAATAGAAATGCTCATAAATGTCAGACGCAACGAGTCCTACCTGTACCGTGGCTTCCAACCGCGATGCCCAGTACCGGTCGGTGGGCTTAAGCAGCCAGCCGCCGTAGAGGGCTAATGTGGTTTGCTTGAAATGGTGGTTGTAATCGTAAGATACTCCAAGGTTAACATAGTTTGGGTAGCTATTGAAAAAAGTGGAGGAGATGTCGCCCGGGAAAAGCTGGAAAAGCAATCCGGCCTGAAACCGGGTGCCCAGATTACGGGAAATATCTGCCTGCAGGCCGATCCGGGTTTGGTAGTACTTTTCCGGGGGACCGAACAGCGGGCTCATATACCAGTTTTGCAGGCGCTTCTGAACGGAATTGGTCATCAAAGTGGTTTGAACCGACAGGGTAAAGGGATTGACCGGGAAGGCCCGTTGCAGGGTAGGCGATTGGTCGACCAATTTATCGAAATCCGGGAGGGTTGCCACTGTGGGAAAGACTTCCTTAGCAGGCAGCTCATCAGGAAACAATGCGGATTTTTTCATCCGCCTCGCAGCATGACCTGCGAATTCTTCAGCCTTGATTTCATAGGTCTGTTTCCGCCCGGCCTTCTGAATAAATGATCCGGCCACCCCGCCACCCGCTGCCGTTACCGCTCCGAAAATAATGGCCGGAATGATCGTCCAGCCCTGGGCCAGAATGGCTCCGGTCACAAATCCGGGAATCATCCCCGCCAGAAGTCCGATGATTAATCCCTGATAGGGATGGCCGCCCAGCCTGACTTTCATCGAGGCCATATCACTGATCGGTACCCAGGCATAATCACCTGTATTCATCATGGCATTCGGAAGGCCGGGTTGTTTCTGAACCAGCATCACGCTGTCGTTCATCCAGGTGAGATGACCTTCCACCTGCGAGCCGTCATTTTTCTTGATGGAAACGAGGGTGGCATAGGGTTGCCAGCGTTCGTTCATTTTTATCCAGTCCTGTATGGAAATACCACGCGGAACTTGTTCAATGTTAATGGATTGCCTCGTTTCCTGCGTATACGCGGGTTTAAACGGGATCAGCAGGAAAAAAATAATGGCGAGGATAGGGATGGATTTCATGCGATAAAGTTATCAATTACCGGAAGACCGACCGGAAACAACCGGGAACATTTATCGATATCTTTACGGGATCCAAATCATAATCTAATCTCATCACCATGAAAACCAGACGCGATTTTATCAGGAACTCTTCCCTTTTGTTAGCCGGCGGCCTGATGGCTCCTAAAATGTTCGCCTCTTCTGAATCCATGATTCCTGCCGGTAAAAATATCGGGCTTCAGCTCTATTCCATGCGGGATATGATAAACAGCGCCGGGATTCAGGCGGTTCTTGAAGCAGTAGCCAAAATCGGATACAAAAACCTGGAAACAGCGGGCTATAGCGATGGTAAAATTTATGGACTGGCTCCGTCAGATTTTAAAAAGAGGGTTCACGATCTGGGAATGAAATGCACAAGCGCTCACCTCGGCCAATCCTGGTCGAAAGATAAGGAAGCCGAAATCATGGGTTGGTGGGACCGGGCCATCGAAGCCCATCAGCGGGTTGATGCCCTGTATATGGTTCAGGCTTCCATGCCGGTGAACGAAAAAAGTAAAATCGAAGACCTGCAAACGTATTGCGACTATTTCAGTCGCGTGGGGGAAAAAACCGCTGCTGCCGGAATTTCATTCGGGTACCACAATCATACCGTCGAATTCAAGAAGATAGGCGATCAGGTGATTTATGATTACATGCTGGATCATGTTAACAAGAAGTTTATGATGTTCGAACTGGATGTTTACTGGTGCCAGGAGGGAGGGGCAAGTCCGGTGGAATACCTGAAAAAATACCCGCATCAGATCCGTTTGACCCATATCAAAGATGCCAAGGAAATCGGCGCCAGTGGTAAGATGGACTTCAAACCGATATTTAATGAGATGAAAGCCAACAAGATCAAGGACTGGTATGTGGAAATTGAACAGTACACCCATAATGATCCGTTGGAAAGTGCACAGCAGAGCTTTGATTTTCTGAATAAGGCCTCTTATGTGAGATAGGGCCTTTTCGGGGGATTATATGCTAACTTTGCGGAATAAAATCTGCTGAATGAACCCCTTAGAAGATGTTAAACTTTCAAAGCACCTGCTTGCCGCAATCGCGGAACTTGGTTTTGAACGCCTGACTCCGATACAGGAAGCCGTTTATACCGTGATCCTTTCTGGCCGGGATATTGTCGGAATTGCCCAAACCGGTACCGGAAAAACCCTGGCTTACATGCTTCCATTGCTAAGGGATCTGAAATTTTCAAAACAGGTTCCCCCACGGATATTAGTGCTGGTCCCTACCCGCGAACTGGTCGTTCAGGTGGTCAGCCAGATCGAAAGTTTTGTGAAATTTCAAAACATCCGCGTACTTGGGGTCTTTGGCGGGGTTAATATCAATACCCAGAAACAGAACGTAGCCCAGGGAACGGATATTCTTGTCGCTACGCCGGGCCGACTTTATGATCTCGTGGTCAATGGTTCATTGGACCTGAAATTTGTAAAAAAACTGGTGATCGATGAGGTAGATGTGATGCTTGACCTGGGATTCAGGTTTCAGCTGACCAATATTCTTGACCTGCTTCCGGCCCGCAGGCAAAACATGATGTTTTCCGCCACCATGACCGAGGAAATCGATGGAATCATCGATGTCTTTTTTACCTCCCCCGAAAGAATATCTGTCGCGGTGAGTGGGACCCCGCTTGAAAATATTGAGCAGGAGTACTATACCGTTCAAAATTTCAATACCAAAGTTAATTTACTAGGTTATTTGCTGAGCGACCGGGATGAATTTAAAAAGGTGCTCGTTTTTGTTTCCACCAAGGCAGGGGCCGACCGGCTGTTTGAAAGCCTGCAGGAATCGCATGGAACCGAATGTGTCATCATCCATTCCAATAAAACCCAGAATTACCGGTTAAAGGCCCTCAAGCAGTTTGACACCGGAAAATCCAGGATTCTTGTCGCTACGGATGTCATGGCGCGAGGACTGGATTTTGACCGGATCACCCATGTAATCAATTTTGATACACCGGGATTTCCTGAAAATTACATGCACCGCATTGGCCGGACCGGAAGAGCCGAGCAGCAGGGGAAGTCGATTCTTTTTTGTACGCCAAAGGAGGAGTCTGCACGGGAGGCCATTGAAAAATTAATGGAGCGTCAGATTCCGATGTCTGAATTTCCATCAGAAGTTGAAATCTCAAAAGAACTGATACCGGAAGAAAAACCAAAAACAGGCCCGGTCATACCTCACCGGAACGTGAAAACGATCACTAAAGGGGCCTCCCTCCATGAGAAGAAAGCTAAAAATCTGAAAACCAATCAGGGGGGATCCTACCTCAGGAAAGGTAAACAATATAAAAAACCTCAAACCAGAGGAGATAAAATCGCCAACAGGAGAAGAGGCTGACACCAGCCTTTCAGCAATCAGTTACATGAGCTGGAAATGGAATTCAGGCACTTTTTTGCGGGATTCACGGTAACCGGTTATCCTTAAAACCAAGCAATCTATCCTCAAAACTAAACAGTTTACAAAAAATGATACTTTATTAACTAAAATGGTTATAATTTTGCATATGTTCATTTTGGAACAACCCGCTAAGCCTAAAATAAAATGATGCCCGTTAATCAGTCAATGATATTGGCCCTGCTTACAGCGCTGGTTGTTTCCTATGTTGCCATCCCTCCGATTGTACGTGTATCACGGTTAAAAAAACTCGGTGCACCGGAGAACGGTAGAACCAGCCATGTTGGAGTGGTTCCGACTTTGGGGGGGGTAGCCATTTTCTCGGCTGTGATGGTTGGTGGTAGCATATTCCTCCAAAAGGATTACCCGCATGAATTTCAATTTACCCTCCCGGCTGCCGTGATTTTGTTTTTCTTCGGAATAAAGGATGATCTGGTAGGCCTGAGTCCTCAGAAAAAACTGGCAGGTCAGGTCCTTGCGAGCTTGCTGATTATTATGGCAGCAGGTGTCAGAATC
>JBBQOG010000208.1:0-6426 GCA_038330665.1 Bacteroidales bacterium | reverse complement strand
TTTTTTGTAGTGACCCTCGGCTGGCTGATCATCTCCTTTTTCGGGTCACTGCCTTATATTCTCAGTGGGTATATTCCGAACCTGACCAATGCATTCTTTGAAACCATGTCGGGTTTTACGACCACAGGAGCAAGCATTCTGGAAAATATCGAAGCCTTGCCGCGGGGCTTGCTGTTTTGGCGTGCGCTGACCCATTGGATGGGCGGCATGGGGATCATCGTGCTGGCGCTCTCCTTCCTGCCGGCATTCGGGATCGGGGGCATGCAGCTGTATAATGCCGAGGCACCCGGACTGACCGTCGACAAGGTGAGCCCGCGCATATACCAAACCGCCCGAAGAATCTGGGGAATTTATGTGCTGCTCACCGCTGTGGAAACCGTTATGCTGATGTTTGGCGGAATGTCATGGTTCGATAGTATCTGCCATTCTTTTGCCACGATGGCAACCGGAGGGTTTTCGACCAAGCAGGCCAGTATCGCTTTCTGGACCTCACCATACATCCATTATGTGATTACCCTGTTCATGATCCTGGCCGGGACCAATTTTACCCTGCTCTTTTTTGCCATGACCGGCAAACCGATTAAACTGTTCCGCGATGAAGAGTTCAAAGATTACCTGCTTTTCATTCTCGGATTTACCGCCGTGGTGTTCGGTGGCCTGCTGATCTCAACGGATGGGGCCATTGAGCAGACTTTCCGGAATGCCCTCTTTACGGTGGTATCCATTATCACCACTACGGGTTTTATCACCACCGATTATTTGCAGTGGTTGCCCGTGCTCACCATCCTGGTTTTTGCCATCTTCTTTTTCGGCGGGTCCACCGGGTCCACGGGCGGCGGAATAAAAATCATGCGTATCGTGATTCTGCTGAAGAACAGTTCCTACGAACTCAGGCGAATCATTCACCCGCATGCGGTGATTCCGGTTCGTTTTAACAAATTATGCGTGGAGCCGAAAATTGTGAATAACATACTGGCCTTCTTTATGTTCTATGTATGCATATTCTTTATCAGCAGTGTGATTCTGATGATTTTTGAACCGGATATGGCCACTTCGATGGGTGCCGTGGCCTCCTGTCTGGGGAATATCGGTCCGGGACTGGGTTCGGTGGGGCCGGTTTTTACCTATTCGCATATTCCGGATGCCGGTAAATGGTTTCTTTCCTTTCTGATGATGCTCGGACGTTTGGAATTATTTACCGTCCTCATCATTTTCACTCCATCGTTCTGGAAAAAATAAAATTTCAATAGATGATTGATTTGAGAAGCGATACCGTTACCCGTCCCACACCCGCGATGCTGGATGCTATGTTTTCGGCCATGGTAGGCGATGATGTGCTGGGCGATGATCCCACCGTTAATGAACTGGAAGATAAAGCCGCAAATCTATTTGGTATGGAATCGGCTCTTTTTTGCCCGTCGGGCACCATGACCAACCAGATTGCCATCAATGTCCACACCCATCCGGGTGATGAGGTAATCTGTCATAAATACTCGCATGTATACTATTACGAAGGCGGCGGAATGATGCGCAATTCGGGCGTTTCGGTATGCCTGCTCGAGGGTGAAAGGGGCCTGATCAGTGCCGCCGATGTGGCCGCCCATATCAACCCGGATGATGTACACCGACCGGTAACGCGGCTCGTGGAAGTGGAAAATACCATGAATAAGGGTGGCGGGGCGTGTTATCCCTACATTGACCTCCTTGAAATCAGGGCGGTTTGCGACGCCAATAATCTCCGGCTACACCTGGATGGGGCCAGGCTTTTTAATGCGATGCTGGCAACCGGGACCAGACCGGCAGATTACGGGGCCATCTTTGATTCCATTTCCATCTGCCTGTCGAAAGGTCTGGGGGCGCCGGTAGGTTCACTCTTGCTGGGTAGCCAGGATTTCATCAAAAAGTCGCGACGCGTGCGCAAGGCATTGGGCGGTGGCATGCGGCAGGCCGGGTATCTGGCAGCTGCCGGAATTTATGCACTCGACCATCATGTGGACCGCTTGGCGGAAGACCATCAAAAAGCCCTTTACCTGGGTAAAGTTCTTCAGGAATTGCCCTATATCGAAAGTGTTATGCCGGTGGAAACCAATATCCTGATTTTTAGGCTGACCGGTCGCTTTACCGAAAAGGAGTTTATTGCCGAACTTAAAAAACAAGACATCCTGGCCGCAGCAACCGGTCCGCAAACGGTCCGGTTTGTGACCCACCTGGATTTTTCATCCGAAATGGTTGCAAAAGTGGAAGAGGTTCTGCGGCAATTATGAAATCCCTGCTTCCACAACGGGTGAGGTTTCCTGCCGCTGCGATCCTGATCACTGTCCTGATGAACGGTGTTCTTCAGGCTCAGGTTATTGTAAAACATCCCGTGCGTTTTGATGAATCGCCTCCCTTACATTCCGTGCTGTTTAAGCCGGATTTCGCTGCCACCGAATCCTATCGGGATTTGTATAAAAATGACATTCAAAAGGTTGCCAGGGATGGAAAAAAGCCTGCGCGCCAAAAGGTGGAACAAACCACCGAAGGTACCGGACCTGCCGCCAGAATAGTGGTTTCGTTCGACGGACTCGGATATGCCTTTGAAGGTCCGGGTACACCGGTCCGGATGCGGAATCCATCCGACAATACCCTGGCAGTCGGGCCTGATCACATCGTGCAAATCGTGAATTCGCAGATTGCTGTTTTTACGAAAGCCGGCAAACAGTTCCGCAAGAGCGGCGAAGTTTTGTACGGTCCGGAAGAAACACGCCGGGTATTCAACGGATTCGGCGGACCCTGCGAAAACAACAACAACGGCGATGCGGTGGCCCGGTACGATCAGCTGGCCGACCGCTGGCTGATCGTGATGCCGATCTTCCGGAAAAGCGAGGAGGGAACCTATGCGATGTGCTATGCGGTTAGCAAAACTTCAGATCCCTTTGGACCTTATTACCGGTACGAATACCTCCGTGAACTTTTTCCGGATTATCCGCGTCCGGCGATTTGGCCCGACGGATATTACAATACCACCAGTACCGGTGACCATGTGATTCAAAAACATGCCGCCGTGGCCGATCGCTCCAGGATGCTGAAAGGGGAGGAGGCCACCGAGCAGATGTTTATTGTTGATAGCGTGAATTTTTTGATCAATGCGGATCTTGACGGGCAACAGCTGCCACCTGCCGGGGCGCCGAATATCCTGATGGCAGCCGGTGGAACCCAGCTGAAATCGATCCTGAAAGACGATGGGATTTATGCCTGGAAGTTTTATGTTAATTGGGAAGTTCCAAAGTTGACCCGTCTTGAGGGGCCGGTAAAACTGGGGGTCGAACCGTATGAATATCTGGGTGGCGGACAGCTGACCAAAGCGGTGCCACAACCGGGCACTTCGCAACGATTGGATTCACAGGGAGATAAACTGATGTCACGATTGGTTTACCGCAGGATCGGCAGTCAGGAGTCAATCGTTGCTGTTCATTCCATTGCCACCACTGCCGGGGGAGGGGTTCGCTGGTATGAATTCCGGCTGAACAGGAAGGGCAATCCGGAGATTTTCCAGCAGGGTACGTATGCCCCGGGAGGTAATTACCGGTGGATGGGGAGCCCGGCCATGGATGCTGAAGGAAATATCGGTATCGGATATTCATTCGGAGGGGAAGCCGACTTTCCCGGTCAGCGATTTGCCGGTCGGCTGAAAGGGGATCCATTGGGTAAACTTACCCTTCGTGAGTCGGTATTGGTGGAAGGAGAAGCTTCGCAGGAGGGGAACCTCCGGTGGGAGGATTACACCCAGACGGCCATCGACCCTTCTGACGACCGAACCATCTGGTATGTTGGGGATTATCTGAAGAAAGGCGCAAAAAATTACTCCACCCGTATCGGTTCCTTCCGGTTGGAGAAGGACCGGATACGTATCCAGAATCAACGCTGATCCCGGTCGCGGTGTCCCTGAAATTTTTACGTTTCTCTTGATTTCCTATAGGGGTTTATTAACTTTCACCCATCATACAAAAAAAACCTGAAAACCATGAAAAAGGGGATTTTAACCATTTCCGGCATCTTTTTGATGACCGCCTTGGCGATCGTGCCTATCTATGCACAGAAAAAAGATAAGAAGGAGTCGAAGGAAACGAAAGAGGCAACTGATCCTCTTGCTGATATTTCTTTGAGTTCGTTTGCATTCCGCAGTATAGGACCGGCCCTGACTTCCGGGCGTATTGCCGACCTGGCGGTGAATCCGTCAAATCACACCGAATTTTATGTGGGCGCAGCAGCCGGCGGGGTTTGGAAAACCACCAACGGCGGAATGTCGTTCGACCCGGTTTTTGAGAATGAGGGGTCGTATTCCATCGGTTGCATTACAATGGACCCGAATAATCCCAGTGTGGTTTGGGTAGGTACCGGTGAAAATAATAACCAGCGAAGCGTATCTTATGGCGACGGGGTATATAAGTCGGCCGACGGCGGAAAAAGCTGGAAGAATGTCGGACTCGAAAAGTCGGAGCATATCGGCATGATCAAGATCGATCCCCGGAATTCAGATGTTGTTTATGTGGCTGCTTACGGTCCACTGTGGAGCGGAGGCGGCGACCGGGGCTTGTATAAGACGACCGACGGTGGAAAAACGTGGAACAAAGTTCTTGAGATCAGTGAAAATACCGGCGTGAACGAGGTGCATCTGGATCCCCGTAATCCCGATGTAATTTATGCGACCGCCCATCAGCGCCGGAGACGGCAATGGACGTACCTGGGCGGGGGCCCCGAATCCGGAATGTATAAATCAACGGATGCCGGCGCTACCTGGAATAAGATCAACTCCGGATTACCCGGAGGCGACAAAGGCCGGATCGGCATGGTGATTTCACCCGCCAATCCTGAAAAAATATATGCCGTGGTAGAAACGGCAACCGGTGGCGGATTTTACCGGAGCACCACCCGCGGGGCCTCATGGGAAAAGATGAGTAATACCGCATCCAGCGGCAACTATTATCAGGAACTGGTAGCTGACCCGATCGATGAGAACCGTGTTTATCTGATGGATACCTATACGCAAGTGACCGTTGACGGAGGGAAAACCTTTGCCATGCGCGGTGAGGCCAGCAAGCATTTCGACAACCACTGCCTCTGGATCGATCCGTCGAATACCCTGCATCACCTCGAAGGA
Source organism: Bacteroidales bacterium (assembly GCA_038330665.1). Lineage (GTDB taxonomy): Bacteria > Bacteroidota > Bacteroidia > Bacteroidales > UBA12481 > UBA12481. The sequence goes on along the minus strand of JBBQOG010000208.1, from coordinate 1,286 downwards.
ACCGATGGAGGGGTTTATGAAACTTTCGACCGGGGTCAGACCTGGAGAATGTTTACCAACCTTCCCGTGACTCAATTTTATAAGGTCAGTGTCGATAATGCCTATCCTTTCTATAATGTGATGGGTGGAACGCAGGATAATTACAGCATGGTGGGTCCGTCCCAAACGCTCAGCGAGCATGGAATCGTGAGTGCCGACTGGCTTGTTACGGTTACGGGTGACGGATTTGAATCGGTGGTGGACCCGGTGGACCCGAATATCATTTATGCCCAGTCACAAAACGGGAATCTGGTCCGGTTCGATAAAAAAAGCGGCGAAGCACGCATGATCCAGCCGAAAGAAGGCAAAGGTGAAAAGGAATATAACTGGAACTGGGATTCGCCGGTCATGGTGAGCCTACATAATCATAAAACCATCTATTTCGGGGGAAATCGGCTGTTTAAATCGACCGACCAGGGCGATTCCTGGATAGAGATCAGCGGCGAGCTGGACCAGGATATCGACCGGAACTTGTTGCCGGTGATGGGCAAGGTGTGGCCGATGGATGCCGTGGCCAAAAACGGATCCACCTCCCGCTACGGTGCGGCCGTGTCGCTCGACGAATCCCGGCTCAAAGAAGGCCTCCTCTATGTGGGAACCGATGACGGTCAGATCAGCATAACCGAGGATGGTGGCAAAAACTGGCGAAAAATCAACCGTTTCGAAGGGGTTCCGGAGAATACCTATGTGTACGACCTGATTGCCGACAAGCATGATGTCAATCGGGTATATGCCGCCTTCAACAACCATAAAAGCGGTGATTTTACTCCTTACATATATAAAAGTACCGATCAGGGGCGCACCTGGAAGAATATCAGCAGTAACCTTCCAAAGGGCGCGGTTTATGCCCTGGAGCAGGATCATGTGGATGGAAACATCCTTTTTGCCGGAACCGAATACGGTGTTTTTGTCACCCTTGATGGTGGCGTGAAATGGCGTCCCCTGAAAACCGGGCTGCCGACAATCAATGTCCGCGACCTGGCCATCCAGGAACGTGAAAACGACCTCGTGGCCGCCACTTTCGGCCGCGGCTTTTATGTGCTCTACAATTATGCCGGTCTTCGCGGGATTTCTGCCGAATTGGCTGCAAAAGACGGGTATATATTGCCGGTTAAAAGTGTCCTGATGTATAACCGCTGGAGACCGCTGGGTGGTTTGGGAACCCGTGAAAGAGGATTCCAGGGCGAGGATTATTTCAGTGCTCCAAACCCGGAATATGGGGTGGTAATTAAATACTGGGTAAAAGA
>JBBQOG010000207.1:0-6470 GCA_038330665.1 Bacteroidales bacterium | reverse complement strand
CTACATGATCAATAACCTCGATTCTATTTACCCCAAACTGATTCCGATTCCTTATCCCAAGGTGGGAACCACCAACCCTGCGGCAAAAGTCGGAGTCGTATCGGTTTTAGGCGGGGCGCCCCGGTTTTTTAATATCACAGGTGACCCCAGGAATCACTACCTGGCGCGCATGGATTTTGCTGCCAGCAGCGACGAGGTGATGATCCAGCAATTGAACCGTTTGCAAAATACGAACAGGGTTATGCTGGGAAATATTCACACCATGGAGTTGAAAACAGTCCTCACCGAAACCGATGCGGCTTTCCTGGATATCCATGATGATACGCAATGGATGCAGAAGGGTGCCGCATTTACCTGGAGCAGTGAGCGTAACGGGTGGAAGCACTTATTCGTGGTTTCAAGGGATGGCGCCACTGCCCGTGATGTGACGCCCGGAAATTTCGATGTGGTGGATATTCAGTGTATCGACGAAAAGGGAGGCTACGTATATTTTATTGCTTCCCCGGATAATCCGATCCAGCGCTACCTTTTCCGGAGCAAACTCGATGGGAAGGGCAAACCCGAAAGAATCAGCCCGGCTGATCAGCCCGGCCAGCACGGTTACCAGGTATCTCCGGATGCCCGATTTGCCATCCAGACTTATTCCAACGTGACCACCCCGACCACCATCAATTTTGTTTCTCTTCCCGCACACAAGTTGTTGAGGGTTCTTCAGAATAACGACGAGCTGAAATCCCGGATGGTGGCCCTGAAGATCCGGCCTAAAGAATTTTTCAGGGTTTCTGTTGAGAAAGGGGTCGATCTGGACTGCTTTATGATCAAACCATACGATTTTGATCCTTCCAAAAAATATCCCGTGATATTCAATATTTATGGGGAGCCTGCCGGCGCAACCGTTCAGGATAACTGGGGCGGGGGAGACCTGTACAATCAATACCTGGCTCAGAAAGGTTATATCATCATGAGCGTGGATAACCGGGGAACTAAAACGCCCAGGGGTCGCGAATGGCGCAAGAGCATTTACCGCCAGATCGGTATTCTGGCCTCAAAGGACCAGGCCGCAGCTGCTCAGGCCATTATCGCTAAATATCCATTTGTGGATTCGTCGCGAATTGGGGTATATGGTTGGAGCGGCGGAGGCTCCATGACACTGAACTGCATGTTCAGGTATCCGGGAATCTATAAAACCGGTATTGCCGTAGCCTTTATCAGCAATCAAAAATTTTATGATACCATTTATCAGGAACGATATATGGGGTTGCCTGACGATAATGAGGAAGGCTATCGCGACGGATCTCCCATCACCTGGGCCAAAAATCTTGAGGGAAACCTCCTGCTGATTCATGGATCGGGAGATGATAATTGCCATTATCAAAGTTGTGAGGTGCTGGTCAATGAATTGATCAAAGAACAAAAAATATTTTTCATGATGGAATATCCGATGCGCTCACATGGAATCTATGAACGGGAAGGAACTTCCACGCAATTGCGGAAACTTTGGACATCATGGTGGCTTGATAAATTACCTGCCGGCGGGCGATAAGGTAATGACCGCGCACCCCTAACCAGTCAAATGAATACTTCCAATAGGGAAAAGGGAGCTCAATAACCCAAACGCAATGAAATGGAATAAACTTCAAAAAACTATCGCCATTACCGGTACCATTGGTCTGGCAGCCAGCGTATCCTGCAATAAGAAAGCAGAACCCGCGCTGCCCAATTTTGTCATTTTTCTGACCGATGACCTGGGTTACGGAGATCTTTCCTGTTACGGGAATCCGATTAACTTCACACCGAACTTTGATCAGTTTGCTTTACAAGGGGTTCAGTTAACCAATTGCCATTCTGCCGGAACCGTGTGTTCGCCGTCGCGTGCAGGCATCCTAACCGGCCGAAATCCATACAGGTCGGGGTTCAGCTATATAGCCGGTGGTAATACCTTTCTTCGATCGAAGGAGGTTACGCTGGCTGAATTACTGAAAACCAAGGGATATCAAACCGGATTCTTTGGGAAGTGGCATCTTTCCAATCTGGCGGATTCCTTACAACCGGATCCGGGGGATCAGGGATTTGATTATTGGTTGGCAACGTCACATAATCCATTTGAAGGCCCGCAAAATCCCCGGCAATTTGTCCGGAACGGCAAGAAAACCGGCACTCTCGAAGGCTGGTATTGCGATATTGTCGTCAGGGAAGGTCTCGACTGGCTGAGTAAGCGAGATTCCAAAAAGCCCTTTCTGCTCGTGATATGTACCCATGAACCCCACACGCCACTCGCCCCACCGGATTCACTGGCCACACCATTCCTGGATCCGGAACTGATGCCACTGATCCGGAACATGAACTACGGGGGCGTCGACCGCGAAGGAAAATTCAGTCTTGAAAATGCCTCCAAATATTACGGAACCATCAAACAACTCGATAATGCATTTGGTAGATTTGTTAAAGGACTGGACGATTATGGATTAAAGGAAAATTCATTGGTTCTAGTCACCAGCGATAACGGGCCGGAACATCCGGTTAACCTCGAAGAATCCAAAGGGGAATGGGATGATCCGATCCGCGAATATTGTTATGGCACTCCCGGACCCTTTCGGGGGATGAAAAGGTACCCCTATGAGGGCGGTCATCGCGTTCCCGGATTGGTCAGATGGCCCGGAAAAATTCCCGCCGGAACCGTTTCGGATGTCCTCTTTAACGGAGCGGATATCCTGCCGGTATTCAACGAACTCGCGGGGATAGCATTGCCTGACAGCCTGAAAATCGATGGCAATCTTTCCTTTAACGCCTTGCTCAATAAGCCGGTTACAAAAGACAAACCCTATCTGTGGATATTTCCAACCCACGAAGATACCTATTTCAGGATGCCTCATATGGCCATGAGAATGAATGATTTCGTTCTATTGGGATGGTTTGCTGAAAAGAGTCAATCGGAGAAACTGATCCCCTGGATGGCCCGTTCCATTCCGGTAAAATTTGAACTGTACGATATTCGGAAGGACCCGGGACAGCTTACTGATCTGGCCGGTTCAAATCCGCGGGTATTGAAGGATTTGTCAGGGGAAATGATCCGTCTCTGGCTCGATATCAGAAAGGATTATAAGGATCTTTATAAAATGAACTAAGTCATAAGCAATATGAAATTGCTTATGAAAAATGCAGATGGGATGATGCGTATGAAAAACAGAATGCCCAACAATGCGGTTTTGCTGGCCGGCCTGGCCGGCCTGGCAATGGGCTGCACCCCGACTCCGGAAAAAAGGCCTAATATTATTTTCATCCTGACGGATGATCAGCGATGGGATGCGATGCATTGTGCCGGAAATGAACAGATCTATACGCCGAACATGGACCGGCTGGCCAAGGATGGAATCCGCTTTCAAAATGCTTTCGTAACCACCCCCATTTGTGCGGCCAGCCGGGCCACGATTCTCACGGGTCTTTATGAGGGTACCCATACCTATACTTTTACCAAGCCACCGGTAAAGCCGGATCTGCTTCGGGAAACCTATCCTTACTTACTTAAAAAGTCGGGCTATCATACCGGTTTTATCGGGAAGCTCGGCGTGAATCTGGAAAAGGGCTGGAAAGATTCCCTTTTCGACTATTCCAGGGTGACCGCTTACCCATATTGGAAGGAGCGGAACGGAGAAAGAATTCATTTGACGGATTTGCATGGGGAACTGGCCACCAGCTTTCTGGACAGCTGCAAGGCGGATCAACCCTTCTGCCTTTCGTTAAGTTTCTGGGCTCCTCATGCCGTGGACGAAAGTAAGGAGCAATATTTCTGGCCGGAATGGTGCGATACATTGTACAAAGATGTGAAGATTCCGCTCCCGGTTACCTCTACAGATGAAGTGTTTAACAGCCATCCGGATTTTGTCAGGAATTCATTCAGCCGGGTGCGCTGGTACTGGCGATATGATACACCGGAGAAATTTCAGGAGATGGTAAAAGGGTATTACAAAATGATCAGCGGTGTGGATGCCGTCATTGGCAGGATCCGGAAAAAGCTGGAGGATTTGGGTGTCGCTGATAATACCATCATCATTTTCATGGGTGATAACGGGTATTTTCTTAGCGACAGGCAGCTGGCTGGTAAATGGCTGATGTATGAGCAGTCTCTACGGGTGCCACTGATTGTGTATGACCCCCGGCTCAAATCTGTCTTGCGCGGAAAAACCACCACCTCACCGGGTCTCAATGTGGATATCGACCCCACCATTCTGAATTATGCCGGGGTGCCCATTCCCACATCAGCAGAGGGTGAAAGCCTGGTGCCGCTGGTCAGCGGGGAATCTGTCAAGGCAAGGGATTACCTTCTTTTTGAGCATCTTTGGGATTTTGAGAATATTCCGCAATCGGAATGCGTTCGCTCCAACCAGTACAAATTGATCCGCTATTTGCAGCATCCCGGATTCGATGAGTTTTATGATCTGGAAAAGGACCCCGGCGAAATTCATAACCTGATCCAGGATCCCGGTAGCCGGGACCTGACTAAAACCTATCAACAAAAGCTGGATTCACTTATCAAATTATACAGGAAATAAAAGGACTGAACAGATACGCAAGGGTGAACCAAATTTGGGGGTACCCGCTACGGGATGATTTTCAAATCTCTATTTTCACCTTGGGTCCCTCTTCACCCAGATTTAATAGAAAGCTTTTGAGTTCCTGTGGTTTATTGGTCGAAAATGATATTTGACGACCTTTATCTAAGTGTAGGATCATCATGTACTTACCGCCGAAGTTCATTTCGGTCTTTCTAATGGTTTTGTGGGTGCCAATTCCTTGCATCGACTGGATTCCTTTTGGTTTCATCAGTTCGATGAGCGTGATTTTATTGTAGGGAATCAGACGGTACTTTTTGCGGAATGGATAAACCGTGTATTCAATACTTTGATCAGTCATTCTTACATCGAGCCGGATAAAGAAAATAATAGCCGTACTGAGCGGGGCAAGAAGGAGCGTCAGCAAGTATGGCCGTTCGTTTTCAGGTACCGTTTCAAAACCGGATAAAAAAATCATTAAGGCAACAAAGCCGACAAAAAGGGTGACGCCGCCAAAAATAAGCAAGCGCCAGGTTGACGGGATTGTTTGCTTTTCAGTAAAATATAAGGGTGCCATAGTTTGCTTTCCTTGAAATCATTGGTTAAAGCAAAGATAGAATATTAATTTAGGAGTTTATGAATTGACCGTCTAAGCCTTTACCATGAAATACTTCTTTATTTATCTGCTGATTTTCTTTGGATCGATTTCGTGCAAAAACCAGGATGCTCTCTGGATCATCCAGTCGCCAGCCGGTGATCAGTATACCAAATTGGATACCACCGGGATTTCGGTGATTCCGAATGGCAGGTTCATCAAACCGTATGGGCACACTTTCCGAACCGCACCCCATCCGTATGGACTTTGTCTGAGTCCCGACGGGCAGACGGCCGTAACAGCCAATTCAGGAACCAGTCCGCTTTCCATTACCATCCTTCGGAATATTCAGTCGGATTATCCTGATATTCAACAGGTACCACCTGGGGCTGAGACGGATAATGGCGTCCTTGCAAGTGTTTTCATGGGGTTGGCAATTTCTCCGGATAACCAGACCGTTTACGTTTCTGGCGGACAGGAAAATAAAATTTACCTCTTCGACTTGAAAACCGGAAAAGAAAAAGGATTTATTCCCTGTGGGGATCCGTCTGCCGGGCCTGGTTTTGTAAATGGTTATATCGGCGACATGACCCTCAATAAATCCGGGGATCGCCTGTATGCAGTTGATCAGATCAACTTTATCCTCCTGATCATCGACCCGATCAATCAAATTATTCTACATCGCGTGAACACCGGCCGTTACCCCTTTGGAGTGTGCCTTTCACCGGATGGAAAAAGAGTTTATGTGGCCAATGTCGGCATGTATCAATATTCCCGCTTTGCCAGCCTGAACCCGGACAGTCTCGACCGTACCTCACTTGCCTATCCGGCATTTGCCTATTTGTCCGATCCGGCCGAAAAGGGGATCGCCAATGATACTTTGAATATTCCGGGCCTCGGCCGGCCTAATACACCGGAATCTTTTTCGGTGTGGACGGTTGACGTCAGCGACCCGGACTGTCCGAAAGTGGTGGCTAAAACAAAAACGGGGAACCTGGTGGGCCAGATGCTGGAAGATTTTCCGGCCGTGGGCGGGTCCAGTCCGAATTCGGTTGTGGCTACCGACGACTATGTGTTCGTGAGCAATGGGACCAATGATAATATTTCGGTGATCAGCAAGCTCACCGACACGGTGGCAGAAACCATTCAGCTGATACCGGATAAGCGATTGCGGAACTTCCGGGGCGTGATTCCCTTTGGTCTGGCTGTTTCACCCGATCAGAAGCGTCTGTTTGTGGCTGAATCCGGTATCAATGCCGTTGGGGTGATTGATGTGGCCACGAAAAAGGTGGTGGGTCATATACCGGTAGGGTGGTTTCCTTCAA
>JBBQOG010000206.1:0-6493 GCA_038330665.1 Bacteroidales bacterium | reverse complement strand
GGGTTCCCGGGGGGTTGAGGAGCCTGGTTGGTGTCGCCAACTTTCAGGCTAACCAATTCTGTATCTGTAGATTCACCACTGTCCTTAACCATAACCGTTACGCTGTAGGTTCCGGCGACGGTATACTGGTGATTCATGATTTTGGTTGTGGTATATTCGGTATCCCAGGTTCCGTCGCCCTCAAAATCAAACCGGACCAGGAGACCCGAATTTTTATCTTCGGTATCACTGGAAGCAGAGGCATCCATTCTGAAAATATCTTGCAGGAATCCGCTTTTGGGGGAAATATTCAGCGCGGCCTTTGGAGGGCGATTATTCCAGGTCACTCTCACAAAATCAGTAAAACGGGCCGTTTTACCCTTGGAATCCCTTACCTCAACGGTAATATCAAAGGATCCTCCATCGGTAAATTTATGCGTGGCAATTTTTGTTTTGCTGAAATCGGTATCAAAAACAGAATCCGACTGCCAGTCCCAGCGAACTTCCAGATTGGCGACGGGATCTTCAATATCCTTTACACCGGATGCATCAAAAGTAAAGGTGGTGTCGACCGAGCCAAACGAGGGGGAAATCGTAAAAGACGCGGTTGGAGCCGTATTGGGCTCCTCCTTGCATGAGTTCACAAAAAGGGGGAGAAGTACAGTAAGGGTAATCAGGCTGATTTTGAATAGCCTACGGTTTTTCATTTTTTTCCTGATTTAAATTATTCTATTGCAAAGATATAAAAAGATTGGGGTAGCGGTTTCAGCGTTTCAGGGTTTCAGGGTTTCCCACAACAATTGCTAATTTAGGGGCAGATTATCTACCCAGTCATGCGAACCCGATTTGCCACCCTTGTTTTGTTGGTCCTCCTGAATTCAGGGCTTACCGGACAAACTGTTGCCCATTCCTTTCCGGAGACGGCTCCCAAATGGGAGAATCGGACCTTTTGGGGCAAGGCAGGACTGGCCTCCCTGGAGGTGCTGACCATGGAAGCCTGCACCTCCACCATCATGATTGTTTTGCCCAAGAGCATTACCAATTGGGATGAGCAGTACTGGCTCTATTTCGGCCGGAATTTCAAGCGCGCATTCACCTCACCGCCGGTGTGGGATCAGGATCCCTGGCCCATAAACTATATTGGCCATCCCTTACAGGGGGCCGTATTTTTCAATTCCCTCCGAAGTCAGAATTGTTCATTTGCCCTTTCAGCCGGGTTTAACATCTTTCACACCTTGCTATGGGAGTATGCGATTGAGTCCATCATGGAACAACCCAGTGCACAGGATCTTATTGTGACACCGATTACCGGAATTGCACTCGGGGAGTTGTTTCATTTCCTGACCAAAAAAATGCGGCGCGGGGGTTTTACCACCGGTGAAAAGATATTGGTCACGCTGATCAACCCTGCTTATGTGGTTAACAATGGATATAAATAAACCCCGCCACCTTTTCAGTCTGATATTAACGGTTGCTCTTATCTGCGGCTCACTTTCCGTGCCGGCCCAGAACATGCTGACCCTCACGGGCACAGTCAGAAACAGGGAAACCGGGGAGTTACTTCCGGGGGCAAACATCCGGAATCCGCTGACCCAAAAAGGCACCACCACGGATAATGGCGGAACCTGGAAAATGACCATCAGCCGCGAGAGTCGGTTCCTGGTGGTGTCGCATCTCGGGTTCGGGCAGGATACTATTATTCTTCAGGAGGAGGCCCGGGGCCTCGTATGCGAAATTTTTCTGGTTCCCGAAACCACCAATATACCGGTAGCCCGGATCATCGGCCAGGCAGATACCTGGAAAATCCGCGACCTTCCGGCCGGTCAGATACGCTTGTCGGTAAATGAGATCAGCAAAATACCTGCCCTGTTCGGCGAGCAGGACCTGCTTAACAGTTTGCACAGCTTGCCGGGAGTTCAATCGGTAGGCGAAGGATCTGGTTATCTGTATATTCGAGGCGGGAACGCCGATCAGAATCTGATTCTGCTGGATGAGGCCGTCATCTACAATCCCTCTCACCTGCTGGGTTTGTTTTCGGTGATCAACCCGTCGGCCATACAATCGTTAACCCTTTATAAAAGCGGCATTCCAGCCAATTTTGGCGACAGGCTGGCGTCGGTGATCGACCTGAGCAGCCGCGATGGGAGTTTCTCAAAATTCACCGGTGAGGTTTCCCTGGGTTTGATCGCTTCGAAGATTTTTATTGAAGGTCCCCTGGTGAAGGACAAAATATCGATGCTGTTCACGCTTCGCCGGACACAACTGGATCTGATCACCCCGTTTCTGATACCGAAAACCAGCGTCATTCATGGTTCGGGATACTCCTTTTTCGATATGAACGGTAAAATTACATGGAACTTAACCGATCGCAATAAGGTTTGGCTCACGGCCTACTCGGGATCTGATGATTTTCTTTTAAAGGACAAAGAATATTCCCTTAGCGACCGGATGAGTTGGGGGAACCAATTAGTTACCTTAAATAGTTGGAATAACACTAACAGCGGACTGGAGATGCACTCCTCGCTGAGCTGGTCGGGCTATGCACTGGATTTTAACCAGGCCTACCGCGAATATTTCGTGGAATTGAACACCGGTATCAGCAATGTAAAGCTTAAACATGAATTCTTGATCCGGCCCACGGACAAACAACTGATCCGCACCGGATTGGAGCTGCAGCAATACCGTTTCAGTCCCTACCAGACGACGATGGTTACCGGCACCGAAACCCTGACCATCGGCGATTCCTTGCCCTACCGGGCCCGTGAAGCTGCAATTTTCGTTCACCATGATTGGAACCCCAACCACTTGTTCTCCCTGCAGACCGGTATCCGTTTGATGTATTTTCAGCAGCGCGGACCTTTCGACCGGTTTATCATGGATGGCCAGGGCTTTCCGGTGGACACCATTCATTATCAGAAAGGCCAGACCCTCGCATCCTACCTGCGGCTTGAACCCCGGATCACTATTTCGTGGCAGGTCACTCCGGGGCATACCCTGAAAGCATCGGCCAGCAGGCAGTATCAACCGGTGCACATGGTTCCGGTTGCCACCACCACCCTCCCACTGGATCTCTGGTTGCCATCGACCGATCTTGTGGCTCCCCAGGAAGGAACTTCCTTTTCGCTGGGCTGGTACCCTGACCTCGACTGGGTCGGGCTGGAGGGTTATGCCGACGGCTTTTACAGGATATTCAGCAATCAGTTAGAATTTAATGAGGATCAGTCGCTGCTCGGATTTGTGAAGGACAATCTCGACAGGCAGCTGACCCTGGGTACCGGCAAAGCTTATGGGATAGAACTTTTCGTGCGGAAAAAAACAGGCAAAACACAGGGCTGGATCGGCTATACCTGGTCGCAGGCCTGGCGCGAGTTCCCCGCCATCAATGACGGGAAACCATTTCACCCACGGCACGACCGCACCCATGACATCAACCTGGTGGTAAACCATTCCTTCGGTCAGCGATGGGAAGGTTCGCTGCAGTTTGTTTATGCAACCGGCGAACCCGTTACCGTGCCGCTTTCGACTTATGTAATGAACGGCACGATCGTTCAGAATTTCAGCGAAAGGAATTCGGTACGGTTGCCGGCCTATCACCGGGTGGATATCGCCATGACCCGGAAACCTGCAGGAAAGAAAAAACTGCAGTCCACCTGGACTTTCTCCGTCTATAATTTGTACAACCGTTTAAACCCGTTCTTCATTTATTATGATCTTCAATGGGATTATGAGAAAAACCTGTTATCCACAAGCACCCGGCAAATTTCCCTTCTTCCGCTGCTTCCGTCGGTCACCTGGACGGGCCGTTTTTAGAAATGGGAAAACCGCTGTCTTGCTCATGCTGTTTTTCCTGACAGCCTGCATGAGCGATATTGAGATCGAGGTGCCTGACTCCGAGGGCACCTATATTGTTGAGGGCTGGATAGAGCGCGGCGGCTATGCCCATGTACTGGTCAGTCGCAGTATTCCTTATAATTCCACCATCGGGATAACGGATCTTTTCGATCTTCTGGTACAAGAGGCCCGGGTAGTGGTGAAATGTGATTCCACGGAAGAGCGGCTGCGACTGGTGGAAGACACCATGTATGCCGTGATGCCGATTTACCGCGGGTATCGTATCCGGGGAGAAACGGGCAAGGCATATACATTGGAAGTCACCATCGGGGAACAGGTGTTCACCTGCACCGATACCCTGAAAGTTCCCATCCGGCCCGACTCACTCTGGTACCTCCCTGAACCGGTTCATGATTCACTGGGCTATATTCACATGCGCCTGAAAGATCCACCGGAGCCCGGCAACCGCTACCGGGTGTTTACCAAACGACTTGGAATTGACGTGGATTACAACGGAATTACCGGAAGCATGCTCGACGACCGACTTTTCAACGGTACCGAAATCAGTTTCCCGTTGATCCGAACAGGTCCAACCACCGAAACGCCCGATAAGCACTTTTTCAGACTGGGACAACGGGTGGTGGTAAAGACCTGCGTAATCACCCCGCGCTATTTTGATTTTCTTTCCAAAGTATCCAATGAGATGGGGCAAACCCTGAGCCCACTCAGTTTTCAGGTTCCGACACCCTCGCTGATGAGCGGTGGAGCTTTAGGCGGTTGGGGATGTTATGCGGTCACGCTGGACACACTGGAAATTCGGTCAAACTATTAAGAAATATCGAAATTGTTCAGTAAATTTGCTCCACATAAAATCCACCAACATGAAAAAATTAAATATCATTTTCGTCATTGCAATTTCAACCCTGATGCTTGGATCTTGCGACATGATCAGCAGCCTGGGCGGTTCTAACCTTACCGGCTCCTGGGATCTCACGACCGTGACCTCAAAAACGTATATCAACGGGATCCTCGACACCACGGCGGTTACAAATGACCTCGGCAGCATGACCTTCAATAAAGGCGGCGACGGCACCTATTCCATGACCGATGGAACCGAGACTTTATCCGGTTCGTTCGACTGGTTTGAAAAGAACAATAAAGTATTTATCAACATGAACAACCTTACTGACTCCATCATGACCAAAAATCTGGCCATGGGTTTTGAGGTGATCACCAACACCAAAACGGAGCAGGTATGGTCGATGGAATTCAGCATGTATCAGAATAACTACAACTACGAAACCGGTATCGAGGTGAAAGAACTGATCCGGAATTATATGGAGTTTGACCTGATTAAGCAGTAAAAGGCCCATCAGCGTTCAGGAATTTAAGCGCAACGGATAGAATTCCCTGATCATATCAAAGTTTTAACCATAATATTCTAATAACCAATTATGGTAAAACCAAGTTTGCGGTACTAATTAACGGCCCTGTGGTTGTCACCCCATGCGCATTCAGTTTCACATTCAATACCACACCCATCCCGGTCAGGAGCTGATAGTGGCCGGATCCATTCCCGCACTGGGCAGCGGAGAGATCCGGGATGCGCTATCCATGCATTTGGCTGATGTGCAAACGGGCCAGTGGAGCGTTGAAATAGAAATTCCTGCGGAATCCAGCTTTACTTACCGGTATTTCGTAAAAGATGATAATTTCCACACCTATCTGGAGGAATGGGGCCCCGACCGGATTGTTGATTCCCGACCGGAATCAACAAAAACCATCCTGCTGTCCGATCGCTGGAAATCTCCTGCAGATCCGGAATTCACGCTGCTCTCTGCGGCCTTTATCCGGGCCATACTGAAACCCGGGCAGATCTATCCGGTATCGCTGGAGAAAGTCGCACCAAAAGGAGAAACCATACGGATTAGGTTTACACCCAACGTGATCCGGTTGTTTCCGGGCCATCGCGTATGGATATCCGGGAACACCAAGAGTTTGGGCAACTGGTCGGAATCAAAGGCTTTACCCCTTGGCAATGAAGATCATCCGGTTTGGAAGGGTGATATCACTGTACGGGTCAACGAGTTTCCGGTGCACTATAAATATCTGATCCGGGATGCCGAAGGGAAAACCCTTTTCTGGGAAAAATGTACTGACCGGATTATTTCACTGGAAGCAGGTGAACGTCCGGATATCATTGAGATTGCAGATGAGAAATTTGACTTTCCGCAAATCCCGTGGAAAGGCGCCGGCGTGGCCATTCCGGTATTTTCACTCCGCCGTTGCGACGGGTTCGGGGTGGGCGAATTTACCGATATCCGCCTGCTGGTCGACTGGGCCTCGGAAGTGGGTATCAAGCTGATACAGATTTTACCCATCAACGATACCGTGGCGTTGCACACCTGGCAGGACTCTTACCCGTATGCCGCGATTTCCGTGTATGCCCTGCATCCGATGTATATCAACCTGTCAGAGCTGGGCAAACTGAGTTCGCTAATTAACCAGGAAATCATTGAAGCACAGGGGAAATATCTGAATTCACTTGAGAAGATAGATTACGAAGCCGTCATGAATCTGAAATCGCGGTTTTTCAAACTGTCGTATGATCAGAATAAACTTGAATTTCTGAAGAATGAGGAATTCCGGAAGTTCTTTGCCGGGAACGAGGAGTGGCTAAAGC
>JBBQOG010000205.1:0-6495 GCA_038330665.1 Bacteroidales bacterium | reverse complement strand
ATAAGGGGTTGTTCGCACTGGGACTGCTGACCGATACCACGCAGACCTGGCAAAAATCCTTCTGGATGCAGCATGGTTGGGGTCATCATATCGGTCTGGTGGTTCATGATGTATCCGGTCCGTATGTAAAGGGAGTATCCGACATGCTGGTTCCTGGCATGATATACACCATGGAGCCGGGGCTCTACTTTCCGGCTGATTATATGGAAAAAGGAACGGCCCGTTTACGGAATGTACCTGATAATGAATGGAAAGCTTTTCGTGAAAAGGTGGAACCAATATTTATTAAATACATCAATGTGGGCGTACGAATCGAAGATGACGTGCTGATCACCCCAAATGGCAATGAAGTGATTACCAGTTTAGTACCTAAGGAAATCAAAGACATCGAAGCCCTCATGAAATTAAAAAGCAAATTCAATTAACCTTCTCAGACCCAACCTTACGCCTAATCAACACTTCAACACTTCAACACATCAACACATCAACCAATCAGCACATCAGCAAATCAACCCATCAACCCATCAGCAAATCAACCCATCATGAAATCAAACCTGTCACGCCGGAATTTCCTGACCCGATGCGCCGTATGCACCGCAGGATTGTCGCTTTACCCAATGACCGGCTCTTCGATGAACCTCTATCTTTCGCCGGTATTATCGCGGCCGAAAGTTAAGCCGGTGATCAAAACCATCTTTGCCTATCCCGATCCTGCCGGGCCAATCTGGCCGAATATCGGCTATGATTTCGATGCAAAGATTGCTGAATACAGGAATAAGCTGATATCCGGCTGCCCGGATGTAGATTTTCGTTTTTTAAGCACAATGGTGGGTTCCGCTGAAGAGGCCAAGCGAATAGTTGACGAGGACCCCAATGTGGATGGGTATCTCTACTTTCTGGTCGGCTGCCTTTGGGGGAATCTTTCGGAGACTCTGGCTCAAAGTGGCAAGCCGATGATTATGGTTGATCACCTTTTTGCCGGTTCGGGGGAGTTTCTCACTGCTTATGCCTGGGCACATCGGAAGAATTTGCCGGTGATACCCGTTTCGTCGTCTGATTTTAATGATGTAAAAAAGGCTCTCAGCTACCTGGTTACCATGAAACTGATTGCCAACTCCACCATGCTGGTGGTGGGTGGCACTCCCGATCTGAAATTGCAGGAAACCTATGGGATACAAGTGAAGGGCATCGATTTTTCCGAGATCAATAACCGGTACAATGCGGTCACGAAAAAAGAATCCGAGGCAAAAGCCGATGAATGGATTAAGCGGTCGGCTAAGGTTGTTGAGCCAAACATTGAAGAAATCAGAAAATCAGCCGCCATGTACCTGGCAATGGCCGGAGTCATGGAAGACCATAATGCACAGGCAATTACGGTCAATTGTTTGGGAGGGATCTACAGTGAGCAAATGGTTTGTGCCTATCCGTGCATCGGATTTATGGAGCTCGACGATCAGGGTTTTGTGGGTGCCTGTGAAGCCGATCAGCGTTCGACCCTCACCAAGCTGATGATGACCTATCAGGTCGGCCGTCCCGGGTTTATATCAGACCCGGTTATTGACACTTCAAAAAATCAGATTATTTATGCACATTGCGTGGCTCCAACCAAGGTTTACGGACCCAATGGACCGTACAATCCGTTCCAGATCAGGAGTCATTCTGAAGACCGCAAGGGAGCAGCCATCCGGTCGCTGATGCCGATTGGCGAAATGACCACCACCATTGAGTTCGACCACAACCGAAAGCAGATTATTTTTCATCAGGGAGTGACCGTTGAGAATGTGGATGAAGACATGGCCTGCCGAAGCAAGTTGGCTGTGGAAGTTAAAGGGGATGTATATAAATTGCTCAACGAATGGGATGAGTGGGGTTGGCACCGGGTAACTTTTTTCGGAGATTTGAAACACGAGGCGGAAACCCTCGCCCTATTATATGGTTTTGAAATGTTATATGAAGCATGAAAATCGGATTTATACAAAATTCACCCCGGTTTGGAGATAAGGTCCGGAATTTTGACCAAACCAATGAGCTGGCAAACGGCATCAATGCCGACCTGATCGTACTGCCGGAATTGTTTGCCACAGGATATACGCTCGTTTCTAAAGAAGAGACCCAATATCTGGCTGAAACAGTGGATGGAATGACTGCAAACTTTTTGAAGCAACTATCGGTCAAAACCGGTGCCATCATCGTCGGCGGGTTTATCGAAAAGGAGAATAACCGGATTTACAACTCGGCCATGATGGTTTTTGGCGATCAGGTGATCGGCACGTACCGGAAAATTCAACTTTTTAATCGTGAAAAGCTTTGGTTCTCACCGGGCGATAAACCGCTGGAGGTATTTGAACTCAACGGGATGAAGATCGGAATGATGATCTGTTTCGACTGGATGTTTCCGGAGGTGATGCGGTCGCTCGTTCTCAAAGGTGCACAGGTGATTGCCCATCCATCGAACCTGGTGATGCCACATTGCCAGAATGCAATGGTCACCCGTTGCCTGGAAAACCGGGTCTTCGCAGTTACCGCTAACCGGATTGGCCGCGAAACCCGAGGTGAGGACGATTTCACTTTCACCGGAAGAAGTCAGATCACCTGCGTCAATGGGAATGTCCTTTCCACCGCTCCCGTGGCGGAAACCGCAGCCAGAACTATTGCCATTGAAATTCATCATGCTGATAATAAATCGATTAATCCACATAACGATCTGATCAAGGACCGACGACCGGATTTTTACAAATAGGATTGAAGAGGCATCCAGGTGCGATCACTCAAATTTACATCCGCATTTCTTTAAATATGATAACTATGAAAATGTTTCGCTTTGATTGTTTTAAGGTGAGCAGGCTTTCCAGGCTGACATTCGTGGTTCTGGTGTTTGCTTTTTTTAACACCTGCCTGGTTCCTGGCCAGAACCGGGGACTGAAGACCATCACAGAAAACGATCTGAGAAATCATCTGGAATTTCTGGCAGCTCCGGAATTCCGGGGCAGAATGACGCCCTCGTCTGAACTGGAAATTGCCACCGTTTACCTGGCCAATTGGGCTAAAAATGCGGGTCTGACCCCGATCATGCCCGATGGATCGTTTTATCAGTCGGTTCCCTTAGAGGTTACCGCTGTGGCGGAACCCAATACACGACTGAGGTTGATCAATGAACAAGGGGAACGGGTTTACTATTATGGGAAATCCTTCGGCGGGAATTTCAATGTGTCGGGCAGCTATTTGGGAAACGCGATATTTGTAGGTTTGGGAATCAGCAGTCAGGAAAACAACTGGGATGACCTGAAGGATCTTGACCTGACGAACCGGATGGTCATTCTACTGGATGAGTCCATGCCCGGACAAAAGTATGACCTTGGCTTCACCTATGCTTATCGTTTAAGATCCCGGATTGCCGTAATCCGCGATCGTGGAGCCTCTGGTGTTTTGGCTGTTATTCCACCTGAACTTGAGGCCAGACGTACCGCAGGAACAAATGTTTTCGAAAGAATTCCATCAGGCCGGATGGCTATTTCCTTTGACACCCAGCGCAGGGGATCACCTGTTGTTCAGCAGAATCAGGTGGCAACATCAATGCGCAGGCCCTCCTTGCCTTTCGTTCAGATTGCCATTGGGCAGGACCTGGCCTCGGATATACTGGGCATCACCCCGGAAGAAGTAACCGGAATGTTCCAACAGATCCGCCGTGGTGAGCAAGTAGCCGGGATTCAGATTGCCAACACCCGGCTCCAAATTGATATCGAGGTAGAAACCCGACCAAGCAGTTCCCGAAGTGTAATCGCCTCAATTCCCGGATCAGATCCGATTTTAAAGGATGAGTACGTGGTGATCAGCTCCCACCATGACCACCTGGGAATCAGCGATGGGGAAATCATATCCGGAGCTGACGATAATGGCACGGGAACCGTGGCTATGCTTGAAATCGCGCAAGCGCTCATGACCGAGCGACCTAAAAGGTCTGTCATTTTAGCCTGGTTTACCGGAGAGGAAGAAGGTATGCTGGGCTCACATTACTTTGTAAATAACTGTCCGATACCCATAGAAAAAATAAGTACCTGCCTGAACCTTGACATGCTGGGCCGGAATAACACGGACAGCCTCTTTCTGGTAGGTTCCGACTTACTCAGCAGCGAGTTGGACGCATCCATAAGGAGAGTGAATAAACAATCAGATATTAATTTCGGATTCGATTATTTGTACTCTAATTTCACCCATCCACAACGCGTATATTTCCGCAGCGACCACTATCCATTTATCCGGTTTGGCATTCCATCCGTCTGGTTGTTCAGTGGATTCACTCCCGATTACCATACGTCCAAGGATATCCTGAAGAATATCGACTATCTGAAATTCCTGAAAATCACCAAACTCACTTACCTGACTGCTTTTGATATCGGAAATCAGAAGAATCTTCTGAAGCTGGATGTGAATCCAGAGGTCACCCAACGGGGAAAGAGTAATGTGCAGATCAGGAGCCTATATGAGAAGAATTAATAGCATTTGCGATAAATATTGAAATCCGAAACCCATGAAAACCTGCAGAATAATCCTAATAGCAGCATTGGCATCCCTTTCGCTGACCGGCATTTTTGCCCAGGGCACAAAAGCTGATTATGACCGCGCCAATAATCTGAGTAAACTGGTATCCGACAAGATGTTGCATTCAGTAACCCGACCGGTATGGGTTGGCGAATCGAATACATTCTGGTATTCCACCCAAACCGAACAGGGCACTGAATATTACCTGGCAGATGCCCAATTGGCGAAAAAGGGACCTGCGTTTGATGCGGTGAAACTGGCTGGCCAGCTCAGCTCGCTGAGTGGAAAAGAGGTAAAGCCTTATGAACTGCAACTGCGTAATGCCAAATTCAGTGACGATCTTAAATCGCTGACCTTCAGTTACGAAGGGTTCGAATGGACCTTTGACCTGAAAAAGAAGAATCTGTTAAAGGGCAAAGCCGCAACGATGGACCGTGGACGTCGTCCCGCCGCTAACTGGAGCGAAAGCCGGAACGAACTGACGAATAAACCGGTGGTTTCGCCTGACAGCCTCTGGGATGCAATCATCCAGGACTTTAACGTATGGATCAAGCCCCATAAAGGTGGTACGGCCGTTCAATACAGCAAGGATGGAGTTCCTGGATTTTACTATTCCGCATTTAACCTTTTTTGGTCGCCGGATTCAAAGAAACTGGTGGCAGTAAAATTCCGGCCCGCCTGGAAGCGGATGATTCATTATGTGGAATCCTCCCCGATCGATCAGGTTCAACCGAAATATTCTGATGTGGAATACACAAAACCGGGTGACGAGCTGCCTTATCAGTTACCGGTGTTATTTCTGCGGGAAGAAAAAAAACAATTTATCATCAGTGACGAATTGTTTCCAAAACAGTATGACATCGACCGGTTTGAATGGAGAAAAGATAACCGGGGTTTGACTTTTGAGTATAATGAGCGAGGGCATCAACTGTACCGGGTTCTGGAAATCAGTGGTACCGATGGAACCGTCAGCAACATTATCGAGGAAACCAGTCCGACCTTCATTAATTACAGCGGATACCGCTATCGTTATGATAAAGAAGATGGTTCGGAAATAATCTGGGCCTCGGAGCGCGACGGATGGAATCATCTCTATCGATTCAACGGGAAAACCGGAAGCCTGATTAATCAGGTTACCAAAGGGAATTGGATGGTACGCAAGGTGTTGGATGTGAACGAGAAACAGCAGCAGATCACCTTCGAAGCCAGCGGCAGGGAGAGTGGTCAGGACCCTTATTTTGTTCAGGTGTACCGCATCAATTTCGATGGTTCCGGGCTCATCCGTTTAACAGACGGAAATGGGAGCCATAGCACCGTTTTTTCGCAAGACCGTACATTTTTCATCGACACCTGGTCGCGGGTCGACGAACCTCCCGTCACCGTCCTTAGAAAAGCATCCGATGGTTCGCTGGTATTGGAGATTGAAAAAGCTGATATTTCCAAACTCCTGGCTACCGGGTGGAAACCTCCGGTGGTTTTTACCGCCAAAGGACGCGATGGAATCACCGATATCTGGGGTGTGATCATACGCCCCCTCAATTTTGATCCCTCCAAAAAGTATGCGGTAATTGAAAATATTTATGCGGGTCCACAGGGCTCGTTTGTACCTAAAACATTTTCGACCCAGAATGGTATGCAGTCGTACGCAGAACTGGGATTTGTGGTGGTTCAGATCGATGGAATGGGCACCGCCAACCGCTCCAAGTCATTCCACGATGTGTGCTGGCGAAATCTGGGCGATGCCGGATTCCCCGACCGGATTCTCTGGATGAAGGCTGCTGCTGCAGAAAACCCCTATTTGGACATTACGCGGGTGGGGATTTACGGAACTTCCGCCGGTGGACAGAATTCCACCGGTGCGGTGCTCTTTCATCCCGAATTCTATAAGGTGGCGGTCTCCTCTTGCGGATGCCAGGACAACCGAATGGATAAGATCTGGTGGAACGAGCAGTGGAT
>JBBQOG010000204.1:0-6533 GCA_038330665.1 Bacteroidales bacterium | reverse complement strand
CCATCTTTTTCAGTTTCGGGTCGTTGGTACCGGCTAATGAACGGATGGAAGAATCGGCGCAGAAAGCGCCATAATCGCCTAACCCTTTCACTACCACCATTTGACTTTTGCCTTTCATTTCAGGGAGGGCAATTTTCAGTGCATGCATGGCGGGATGGTTTTTCATATCAACCAAGACAGCGGCGGCCGGCTCCACGAGATAATCGTCCGACAGGTATTTTGCAATCGGTTCAACAGCCTCAGCTTTGGCGAAAAACTTCAGTTCATACATAAAAAAGGACTTAACATCCTTATCACTGGATTTTTCAATGGCTTTTAAGAAAGCATTCGAAACCATCAGCCGGTCGGATTCATTAACTGCACCGGTCTGCCCCAGCGTGATCGCCAGAGCATCCAGGGCATTGCGAGCACTGGTATCATCTCCCGTTCCTGCGGGAACAATCAGTTTGGTGAACTCCGCCAGACCCAAATCGCCAAGAGCAATCATGTTTTGCGCCGACTTATCGCGCTGAACCAGATCCTTAGCTGGCATCTGGGCCAGAATATCGGCCACTTTGGTCGATAAAAGCCGAACGTCCTGCGCGTGGGCGGAGAGGACTATCAGCATTGAGGATAAAACAGTTAATACAATATTCTTTAGTGTTTTCATATTGATGTACTTTTCAGTGACCAGTGACAGTAGAGACGCATAATTGCGTCTATTGCATAATTGCGTCTATCATTGGCACATTGTTTCATTAGCAAATTAACAAATTAGCCTATTAAATTGACCACGGTGACCGCATCGGCTGATTGATCATCCGGTTGGCACCTTCGTCGTCGATAAATTCCTGTTTAACAGGATCATATTTGAGTGAGCGGCCCAGACGAACTGCAACAATACCCATGTTTACTACGGTGGCCGAACGGTGACCGTTCATTTCGTTCAATGCGAATTTCGTACGTGTTTTCACCGATTCGCTGAAGGTCATGATCTGAGGTTCAGGATCGGGTAAGGTTTCAATAAAGCTCTGAAGATTAGGAATATCTGATTTAAATCCTCTATAGATTTTTCCTAATGGACCTTCAATATAGGCTGCATTCTTATCGCGGTTCTCACCATCCAGAATGATCTTGCAGCCATCGGCATAGGTATATTCGATACGCCTCCAGGAGCCACAGGCATCCGGATCCTGCTGAGGAGCATCAACTTCCACCAGGATAGGGCTGGTATCATCCTTGCCGAGCATATACTGAACCGGATCGAGATAATGCTGACCCATATCGCCCAAACCACCACCATCATAATCCCAGTATCCGCGGAAAACTGAATGCACCCGCTCCGGATTATAGGGTTTGTAAGGGGCTGGTCCTAACCACATATCATAATCCAACTCCTCGGGTACCGGCATCGGCTTGAGGTTGGTTTTACCGCTCCAGTAAAATTTCCAGTCGTACCCGGTGATTCCGCTTACCGTAACTTTAAGCGGCCATCCGAGGATTCCGCTCTCTATGACCTTTTTCAGGGGTTTGACATCCGTTCCCAAACCATAAAAAGTGTCCTTGAAGCGGAACCAGGTATTCAGCCGGAACATCCGTCCGTGACGGTTGACCGCCTCAACCACTTTGATTCCTTCACCAATCGTGCGGGTCATTGGTTTTTCGCACCAGATATCCTTACCGGCTTCTGCGGCTGCCATGGCCATCAGGGCATGCCAGTGCGGAGGAGTGGCAATATGCACCACATCAATGTCCGGTCGGGCGAGCAATTCACGGTAGTCGTGATATCCCTGTACACCTGCGCCGGCCTGCTTGATCGCATCTTCCATGTGTTTGCGGTCGACATCGCAAACTGCCAGCAATTTGCCTTCGTAATCAATATGTCCGCGGCCCATGCCACCGACACCAATAATACCTTTTGTCAGCTGATCACTT
Source organism: Bacteroidales bacterium (assembly GCA_038330665.1). Classification (GTDB taxonomy): domain Bacteria; phylum Bacteroidota; class Bacteroidia; order Bacteroidales; family UBA12481; genus UBA12481. The sequence goes on along the minus strand of JBBQOG010000204.1, from coordinate 4,619 downwards.
GGAGCAGTATATCCCGGTCCCCCAAGCACATGCCTGGGTATGATCGTGAAAGCTGCAGCACCTGCTAGCCCGGATTTCAGGAATTTCCTCCGGTCGAATGTCTGTCTGTCTTTCATCTCAGAAAAGTTAATTTTATAGGAACTGGTTTAGGTTCCGAAGGTAGAATATTTGTCGAAGAAAGACAATGATTCAAGCTGTTTCCCGGTACTGAAGAAATCTTAAATTTTAAAAGTGAAATTCGAAAATTTGAACTTTAATGTTAATCCGGCTGCTTAACTAGCAGAATTTACGTTAATTCGGCCACTTAACTGGCAAATTTAATGTAAATTTGGCAACCCAAGGAATTAGCATCATGGAATACATACAGCGATCACTCCAAAAAGTTATCCTGAAATATCTGAAACCCGGGAAAGCAATTATTCTCACAGGTGCCAGAAGAACAGGAAAAACGATTCTTTTAAAGAGGATCCGTTCACTGATGCCGGAAGAGAGTCTTTTCCTGAACGGTGAAGATTTTGGCGTGCAAGAACAATTTGCCAGGCGGACATCCATAAATTATCAGGCATTACTTGGGAACACGCGTCTTCTAATCGTGGATGAGGCAACCGAAATACCTGACATTGGTAAGGCAATCAAGTTGATGATCGATACCATACCCGACCTGAAAGTAATCCTGTCGGGTTCTTCCTCGTTCGACCGGGTCAACAAGACCGGAGAGCCCCTGACAGGCAGAAAACACACATTTCATTTATATCCATTTTCAGATCAGGAGATTGCTGCAAGATTCAACCCCATCGAAATGAAGGAATTGGTCAGGCAGCGGATGATTTACGGTAACTACCCAGAGCTTTTATCCATTTCGGGAAATGAAGAAAAAACCGCCTATCTACGGGAACTGGCCAACTCCTATTTGTTAAAGGACCTGCTCGCTTTCGAAAACATCAGGAATGCATCAAAACTGAGGGATCTACTCCGGCTCCTGGCCTATCAAATCGGGAATGAGGTTTCGTTGCATGAACTATCACGCACCCTATCCATGTCAAGGGCGACTGTTGAAAGGTACCTCGATTTGCTGGCAAAAGTCTGGGTCATCTTTAAAGTCGAACCATTCAGCAGAAATTTGCGAAAAGAAATAACCAAAAGTGCAAAGTATTACTTTTTCGATAATGGAATTCGTAACATTCTGATTAATAATATGGAACCTCTTGGTTTCCGTAACGACACCGGTCCATTATGGGAAAACTTCCTGATCAGTGAAAGGCTGAAAGCACAGGAATGCAAAGAATCATTAGTATCCAATTTTTTTTGGCGTACCTATGACCAACAGGAAATCGACTGGATTGAAGACCGGAACGGGAAACTTTTTGCTTATGAAATGAAATGGCATCCGGAAAGAGCTAAGCGGTGTCCGGAAGGATTTTCAAAAAACTACCCGGATGCTTCATATCAGGTAATCTCACCCGACAACTATCACGACTTTTTAAATCAATAGAAAAATGAAACGCGATCTCCTCTTGCCCACTCTTGCACTATTTTTAATCATTCTTTTTGCCGCCAGTGCCGGCGCCCAGGACACTACCCGCATCCTCTCGCACCACCACATTAAGGTAGTCACCGACCCCTCAAAAGGTGAAAATACCTATCCGGCAACGGTCAGTTTTCCAAAACCTGACCTGGAATTCCGCAAGATCAACCTGCTTGTCACTTTCCAGTGCCCCGACGGGATTTCCTGCGGTGAATGGGATTATATCGATTATGTGAACCTGAAAACCACCGATCCCACCAGCGGAAAAGAAGTTAAATACGAGATAGCCAGGCTAATAACCCCCTATGGCCGGTTTTTCGGCACCAAATGGTCGTTTACCTTTAAAGCCGATATCAGCGAATTCAGCTCGATGCTCCGGAACCAGGCGGTGATTGAATATGTCCACTCCGGATATGAATCCAACGTAACCTGCGGCTGGACAATCACCGTGAATTTCGAGTTCATCAGCGGCCCGCCGGTGGCCCGGATACTGACTGTACTCCCCATGTGGAACGGCAGCTTTCCTTATGGCGATTCAACCGATAATATTGAAAACTACCTGACCGCCAAAAAGGTGACCGCAACCGATAAAACCGGACTCATGCGCCTGAGAATCCTGCAAACCGGTCACGGAATGGACGATCAGGACGGATGCGCCGAATTCTGTTCGAAATGGCGGGACGTGGAATTCGATGGGAAAGTGGCGGACCACCGCGATATCTGGATGGAATGTGCCACCAACCCAGTTTATCCGCAAGCAGGGACCTGGATATACGACCGTGCCAACTGGTGCCCGGGATGCATGGTAAACCCCGAGGATTATAATTTCTTTGTCAAGCCGGGATCCACGCACGAAATCAACATCGACATGGAACCCTACAAAGTCAAAAAGGGCAAACCATCTGCCAACTATGTATTCTCCTCATTTTTGATACTATACGAAAAACCCCGTGCGGCCAACGACGCCTCTCTCGAAGCCATCATGGCTCCGTCGACCGACGACAACTTTTCCCGGATGAACCCTGTTGGGTATCAGCCGCGTATCCTGGTCAAAAACAACGGAACCAACGATCTAAAATCACTTCGCATCGAGTACGGATTAGCCGGTCAGAAGCCGATCGTGTATAACTGGACCGGCCTGCTGCCATTTGGGAAAACGATCGAGATCACGCTGCCGGGAACGCTGCAAACGAATAAATTACAGGATCTTTTTACTGCCACGATCAGCAAACCGAACAACCGGACCGATGAGTATAGCGGCGACAATAAAATGACCTCCATCATGGTGGCCCCACCGGTTTATCCGGAGAAATTCGTATTGGTTTACAAAACCAACAAAGACACGGCCCAAACCGCATGGAACATCACGGATGCATCCGGAAAAATCTGGTATCAGAAGAAAGAATCCGATCTGAAAGTCAGTACCGAATACCGCGATACCATTTCCTTACCAAAAGGTGAATATCAGTTGCTGGTCACTGATAAAGAGGGCGACGGTCTCGAATTCTGGGCCAACCCCCGTGGTGGCATGGGATACGTTAAACTCGTGAGCACCGGCAAAAAGCTGATCCGGACTTTCGGCAGCGACTTCGGCAGCGAGATCCGGCAGAGTTTTATGGTCGACAGCCAGAAACCCCTCACCCCATTCCAGGATTCCTGGGTATTGCTATATCCGCATCGGCCCACGCTGAACACCACCCTGATGCTGTTCTTCAATGAGCCTCAAACGGTGAAAGCCCGGCTCACCACCCAAACCGACAACAAGCTGCTCCAGGAGATGACCTGGTACGAGGTGACTGAAGGCAACTTCCTCATCGACCTGTCGAATTATCCCGATGGGATTTATATGCTGGAGTTGAAATATGGGGAGAAAACGGAGAATATCAGGTTAAAGAAGGCGGGGAGGAGATAATGTGATAATGTGATAATGTGATAATGTGATAATGTGATAATGTGATAATGTGATGATGTGATAATGTGATGATGTGATAATGTGATAATGTGATAATGTGATGATGTGATAATGTGCATAATGTGATGATGTGATAATGTGATGATGTGATAATGTGTTGATGTGTTGATGTGATGATGTGATAATGTGATAATATGCTAATGAAGAACGCATTATGGAAATTGGGTGTTTTATTCGTATTGTTTCTGGTTCATTCGATATTGGTTTTCCAATATCAAAATGGTTCAGGACTCATGGCGCAGAGTTTGTCCGGGTTAAAAGCTGTGGAGCTGAAAATTGGGTTGCTGGCGGACGTGCAATTTTGTGCCTGCGAGGCGGCGGGCGCACGTGAATATGAGAAAAGCGCGGGCAAATTGGAGGAGGCGGTTCAGGTAATGAACCGTTCAGAAGTAAATTTCACGGTGGAGGTTGGTGATTTGATTGATCGGGATTTTGCCAGTTTCGAGCCCATCAGCAGGATCATGAATTCCCTTCATTCCAGATGGGTTTTTGTACCGGGTAATCATGATTTCAATGTCCCGGATAGCCTGAAAAAGAGGGTCTGGAAAATGATCCCGTCGAAAAAAGGATACCGGTCGGAGGTGATCGGCGATATCCGGATGGTCTATCTGAATGGTTTTGAAAATAGTGTAATCGCCTATAAAAAAGGGAGTAAGGAGCACAAAGATAATAAGGGGCGCCTGGCTGACCTGGAAAAAGCAAAGGCAAAAAATGCTTCTGACTGGAACGGCGGTCTTGGCAAAAAGCAGCTGAAATGGATAAAAACGGAGGTGGAGAAAGCCAGCCGGGCCAACCAAAAACTAATCGTTTTCGGGCATCAGCCGATCATCCCCGGCGAAGAACACAGCATGTGGGACAGTAAAAAACTGATCGAAATCCTTAATGGATTTAAGCATCAGGTATTATATATCTGCGGTCACAAACACTCCGGAGGCGACACTACTATTGGTAAAATCCGAATCATCAATCTTAAGGGGATGGTTGAGCAACCAACCGCATCTTATGCCGTGCTAACGGTTTATCCCGATCGATGGGAAATAAAGGGGTATGGTGAGGAGACGAGTAAAGAAGGAAGGTGGAAGTAAGACTTTATAGATATGAGGACCAATTTTGAATTTTGAA
>JBBQOG010000203.1:0-6540 GCA_038330665.1 Bacteroidales bacterium | reverse complement strand
CGGTGAATTATTCCTGATTGATATCTTCCTAACCCGCAAGATTAAGTGGTTCTTCTGGATTCCTCAAGTCAAAGCTAAATTCCCGGGCTGGCTGAATTTTTTATTGTGGCTGGTCGTCACCACCTGGATCATACGGGTTTTAGCCGTCGGCAGCATGACCGTCCTCAGCCCTTCTGATAAGCCAAGCCTGCAGCCGGGGGATAATGTGCTGATTTCTAAGATTAATTATGGTCCCAGAATGCCGGTTTCGCTTTTTGGACACCTGCTGCCCTATTACCGGTTTTCAGGCGTACCGGGATTTTCCGGAATTAGTCGCGGTGATTTATTAGCATTCAACTTTCCGGAGGGCGACACCATTATTAAAGGGTTAAAGTCATTCAGCTACTATTCTTTCAAGAGGACTCGGGAAACCGGATCGGATTCGCTACTGACCGCCGGGACAATCAGGTATATTCCTATCGACAAGCGGGAACCGGAGATCAGCCGTTGTATCGGATTGCCGGGAGATACGATCACTATTACGTCAGACAGTGCCTCTGCCTCAAATGTCCATTTCAATCCCGGTAGCCGGGCAAGTTCTGGTGAATCATTGACGCAACAACGGACAAAAATGGCATTTGATTATCTGGTGGAAGTAAAAAACCGACAGTTACCGGCTTATTTTCTCAACAGTTTGGGTCTGGTACCGACTGAAATCAGGGTATTGCCTGGGTTAGGGTATCTAATTCCTCTTCGTGCTGAACAGGTTGGGGACGTGCGAAGGCGTCCGGAAGTCACCGGACTAACTTGCCACTGGCTTGAGTCCGGTGTGGGAGATTATAATATCTTTCCCCACGATGCCCGGTATCCCTGGAACCGTGATAACTTTGGGCCCATAATTGTTCCGGCAAAAGGTAACAAAATCAGCCTCACCTTGTCTAACCTGAGTATTTACCGGAGAATTATTGAAGTTTATGAAAACAACAAACTGGAAATCCGTCAGGATCAAATTTATATAAATGACTCTCCTTCATCCATTTATACCTTTAAGCAAAATTACTACTTTGTTCTGGGAGACAACCGGCATCACTCGAGAGATTCCCGTCATTGGGGGTTTCTCCCCGAGGACCACATCATCGGCAAACCGGTACTTATCTGGTTATCTGCCAATAAGGCCGTCGGACAGCCACTCAGGATCTATTGGAACAGAATTTTTAAAACACCGAAATGAAAACAGATTTTAAAAGCATCCCGCGCAGACAGTACATTAAGTTTGGAATAGCATCACTGGTTTACCTGTTATGGGTAATCTGGCTGAATAATTACTTTTGGCTGTTGGGATTGCCAATTATCTTTGACATGTACCTCACCCGACGGGTAAACTGGACCTTTTGGAAGAAACGGGATCAGAAAAATTCCGCGGTCGTGGAGTGGATTGACGCACTGATATTTGCATTGGTTGCGGTATCCTTGATCAATCTTTTTCTGTTTCAAAACTTCAACATTCCCACCTCTTCCATGGAGAAGTCATTACTGGTGGGCGACTATCTGTTCGTGAGCAAGGTAAGTTACGGACCTCGGGTACCAGCCACTCCCCTATCCTTCCCCCTTGTACAGCACACGTTGCCGCTAACAAAAGACCGGAACTCCTTTCTGACCTGGATTCATAATCCCTACCGCCGTTTGGCTGGCTTCACGAAGGTTAAGAACAACGATCCGATTGTTTTCAATTATCCGGAAGGAGATACTGTCAGTACGCGTTACCAGAGTAACGAAAGCTACTACAGTCTGGTCAGGCGTTACGGAAAGAACGCCGTATGGAACAATCCGGCAGAATTTGGTCGGATCGTTGCTCGTCCGGTCGACAAGCGGGAAAATTTCATCAAGCGTTGTATTGGGATTCCCGGAGATACGGTTGAGGTCAGGCACAATTGGGTATATCTCAACGGCAAACCTCAGGATTCCATTGAAAACATGCAGTTTGCCTATCATATTATCACCGATGGAACGCCAATCAATCAGAAAAAACTCGAAGTCCTCGGGGTCTCAAACGAAGACAAACAATTTTCAAATGGCGAATATATCCTTCCTTTGACCGCTAAAATGGCCAGGGAAGTGAAGCAACTGACTAATGTCCGGTTCATTGAAATCATGGAGCAGCCTGCCGGCCAATGGGACGGAATGACTTTTCCATTTACCGATCAGTACCATTGGAACCGTGATAACTATGGCCCGATCTGGATTCCACAAAAAGATAAAACGGTTACCTTAACGATTGAAAATCTCCCGTTATATCAGAGAATTATTGAAACCTATGAAGGAAATTCGCTGAAAGTCACCGGGGATCAGATCCTGATCAATGGCCAGCCGGCCACCTCTTATACTTTTAAGATGAACTACTATTGGATGATGGGTGACAACCGTCACAATTCTGCTGACTCAAGATTCTGGGGCTTTGTACCTGAAGACCATATTGTTGGAAAGCCAAAATTTGTTTATTTATCATTCAATAAGGATAAAAAATTTCCGGCCAACATCCGATGGAACCGGTTATTCATGAAAATCCGGTAACATCCAGCTAGTAAGTTTAATATGAAAAATCTTCGCCGGAACCTTAAGTGGTCCTTCTTGGTCCTGCTGATTCTATTATTTGTGCGGGTATTTCTATTTCAGATAGTTACCGAATCCAGTTTTCATATGGCCTCTACCCTTTTGCCGGGTGACCGGGTAATCATAAATAAATTCCGCGCAGGATGGCGATTGCCAATTACACCGGTAGGACTTCCGGGAACAAATGCTCCTTATATAGATGTAAGGCTTCCATATCTCAGGTTACCAGCGATTAAAAAGCTCAAAAGGCAGGATGTTATTGCATTCAACACGCCGGCCGGCTCTGACAGTCCGATTGACCGAAAAAAGCTGATGATAAGCCGAATTGTGGGGTTGCCTACAGATACGGTACTGATTAAGGATAAAGTGGTCACTGTAAACAACAAATTGGTGGCTCCTCCGGCAAGTTCGCGAATCGAATATCGCATCACCAATTCTGGTCAGCCCATCCCCAATGATTTCCTTCGAAAATATGATCTGGAAGCCCCCCGGGTAATCGCTGAAATTGGAATATTTGATCTGGATTTACCAAAAGAGGCGGCTGCAGAACTTGAAAAGATGGAGGGCATTAAAACCGTGCGGGAAACCAAGCATTTTCTGGGAGACGGATTAGGAGAATTCTATCCGATTTCAAATTTTTTTATGTGGAACCGCGACCAGTTCGGCCCCTTCCGGGTTCCGGCAAAAGGAATGGAGGTTGGCATTGATCTCAGATCCATTGATTTTTACCGTGAGATGATCGAGACCCACGAAGGTCATGATGTGCTGGTCGACTTTTCCGGGGTTCACATTGATGGCAAGCTGGTCAACACCTACACATTTGCAAAGAATTATTACTTTGTTTTGAGCGACAGCCGGGATAATCCGAATGACAGCCGTAAGATTGGATTTGTTCCTGAGGACCATATTCTGGGAATAGCCAGCAGGATCATCTGGTCCTCACAGAATCAGTTTAGTTATTTCAAGAAGCTGCATCCGGGAAGAATACTCAAAGGCATCAGGTAAATTTATGAAATGAAGGAAGTCTGGCTCACCACGACATATCTGGGTTCTGTGGAGTATTTTTCTCTTCTTAAGAATTCAGAAATTGCCTGGATGGAGGCTTTTGAGAATTATGAGAAGCAGTCCTGGCGCAACCGATTCCGGATTCTCTCTGCGAATGGTCCGATCAGCCTGAGTATTCCGGTCATCAAAGGCAACTCTCCAAAGCAGCCGATCCGGGAGGTCAGGATCGATTACGCTCAGAACTGGCAAAAGATTCATTTCCGGTCCGTAGAATCCGCCTACCGGCACTCACCTTATTATGAATTTCTGATCGACGACCTGAGATTTCTCTGGGAGAGGCGGTTCGAATTTTTGTTTGACTATAATCTCAGCGGGATCCAAACGGTTTTGAAGCTTATGAAATCGAATACCAGGATCCGTTTCACTGAAGTATTCAGGGAGCCCGATCAATATGGCCAGTCGGATTACCGGTATTCCATCCATCCTAAGGAAAAAAAACAAGGCACCAGTTTCGATCCGGTGCCTTATCATCAGGTATTTTCCGAGCGCTTCGGCTTTGTTGGGAACCTAAGCATTCTCGACTGGTTATTCAATGATTTCAGAATTTAAAGCCCAGTGTGGCTGAAATTCTGGTTTGTGCGTTCGTTACAGCAGCTGAATTGCTGCCATACAGGAAATACTCCTGATTCCAGTTGGACCGGGAGAATCCAAGATCAATATAATATTGTCTGTCGCGGAATCCCACACCTGCCGAGTAACTGGTCAGGTTTTTCCCGGCATTCGGTTCACCCGCCACATAGGGATTTCCATACATAGCATATCCGCCCCGGATATAATAGGATCCAGCCAGTACGAGTTCTCCACCGACACGCAGGTTGGAAGTTGCTTTATATCGTGTGGTAACGGCCTGGTTCTCACTGAAGAAATCATAGTTCGAAGACCGCAGCCTGCCGGTGCTGTAATCCACATAATCATAATCAAGTGAAATCAGTCCGATCTTGTTAAAGATGAAAGCGACGCTACCGGTAGCCTTAAAAGGGGTGGTAATGGAATAGTTGTAGTTCCCGTTAGCGACATACTCATGAACGGGTTGACCGTCGTTGAGGTCTGTCGACATGAAGGCCCGGAAATCATCTTTCAGGTTGAGAATGGTAGGAGTCTGCACACTGGCTCCGATGCGGATAAAATAAACCGGTTTAGCCAGAATGCCGAGTTTCAGGTTCACGCCTGAACCGGTGGTATTCAACGTATTTCTATAGGTAAACCCGTTAAAAAAGTTTATTACGTCATGTGGGTCTGTTTCAGAATGTTCCCATACTTCGGTATAATCTGCACGCTGAACACCCATGGTTGCACCAAAAAAAAGTTTATCCGACAGATTTAACCCCAGGCTGAAAACATATTCGCCCAGAGAGCCTCTTGAGGTAACGGTTCTTTTCTGTGTTTGACCGTATTGGGAAGCGTCGAAGTCAGAATAATACATTCCCGCCAGGGAATCATAATCGATCAGGTACGTTTCCCATGCCAGACCATCAGAAAATTGGTCCCATTGACCATTGGTCTGGTTGGCGGAGTGCACGAATTCATCGACGAGGGAATTGCTGTTATTTGTTGCAGTCATGGAAAGGTTTTGACCATAATCCCGGAGTTTATTATATCCTACTCCAAAAGTGAGTCCTTTGATCAGTGATCCTTCTCGGGCCACATTGAACGGAATCGCCAATCCAAAATGGCTGAGTCCCATTTTCAAGCCAAAATCCTTCATGGAATTTCCGAGGTAATTCGAGTTTGCGGAATAGTAGGTATAGTCGGCGGTCATCGAAAATTCACCGGAGCGGTAAATCCCCAGACCGGCCGGATTAATGCTTAAACTGGCAAAATCACCTCCAACTGCTCCAAGAGCTCCGCCCATGCTCAATGATCGCGTAGTACCACCTGTTTGCAGGAAGGAATACCGTAGAACATCCTGTTCATTCTGGGCGGTTAATCCTGCGCCCATGAAGATTAACAGACTGATTGTTAATATATTTCTTTTCATGATAATAGGTAATAGCAATTTGTTAAATAGATATAGCTAGTGTGTCGTTGAACTAATTTGAATCTGATATGAAAATGGAGCACTTAGCGTCGTCCGCCACCGCCACCCCCGCCGCTGGAGCGGGATGATCCGCCACCAGAGGAGCTTCCTGAGCTTGACCGTCCGGAAGAAGATGAGGAAGAAGAACCGCCGCTAAAGCTGGATGAACTTCGTCCTGACGAGGAGTTTCCGCTGTTATAGCTACTGCTCCGCTGTACGGAACTGCCACTTTTGTAGCTGCTGCTGCTTGGTACCGAACCTCCACCAGAGGATCTTACGGTAGAACTTGAACCGGAGCTTCTTACGGCACCTGACGACTGTGAGCTTCTGTAGTTACCAGTACCCATGGACGAGGAGCCGTTGGAAGTGGAAGTTTTGGGTCTTACGTAGGAGGACCTGTAATCTGAAGAAGTATTACCGGAGGATCTCAAGGAAGAGGAACCCTGCACCGGAGGTGCATAGGTCGATCCGGTACGCGATCTCACATAGCTGCTTGAATTGGTCCGGTCGTTCAAATTGCTGGCACTTCTGGTTTGCGGATTCTGCTCAGTGGACAGGCTGCTGGTCCGGTATCCGGAAGGACGGGAAACCGATTTCGGGTCTGAAGATGATCGGGTGGTTCCGAGGTTGCTGCCGGCAGAACTACCTGCCTTGGTAGCCAGGCTCGATGCACCTGCACCACTTTCACCGGCTCCACGCCGTGAATAAATCTGGTCACCTTTCAGCATGCCCGATGAACGGCTTCCGCTGATTCCATCAGTCGGATTCGAACGCCGGGGTCCATAAGAACTATTCAGATCATTGCCATAGCCGTTGTTGTAGTTCCATCCGCCATAGTAGTAATCGTTATACAGCCATGAAGAATAACC
>JBBQOG010000202.1:0-6592 GCA_038330665.1 Bacteroidales bacterium | reverse complement strand
CCACCTTTCAAAATCAAAACCATCGGGCACCGGTACTTCGGCGCAAACCGGGTTTACCCCACCGCCGCCGCCGGGTGCCCAGACGTCGGCACGCTGGAGTTCACCGATCTTTCCATCCATGATCAGATCATGTGCCAGTTTCATATGAGGTGAGGTCCGCTGCTGGGTGCCATAATGAAAGCGGACATCTCGTGTGGCCACCTCAGATTTCAGCGTCATGAAGTCCGGATAACTTAACCCAAGTGGCTTGGCGAGCATAATGTGCTTACCGGCACGCGCGGCCAGGATAGCTGCCGGAATATGCCAGTGATCCGGGGTTGTGATATGAACGGCATCGATATCTTTCCGTTCAAGAATTTCATTAAAATCGAGATAGAATTTACACTCCGGAGTAGCTAAGTTGTTGTCTTTATAGTATTTATTGACCTCAGCCGCAATGCCCTCCCGACGAGATTTGAAGGTATCGGAAACAGCAATGTTCATAGCATCCTTAACAGGGAGAAAATAAGATCTGAGCTCATCCGATCCTCTGGAACCCACGCCGATATGACCAACAGCGACCCGGTCGTTGGCACCCTTCCAGTTGGAACAGGATGTTAAAATGGTTGGCATCGCTGCTACCCCGATCATTCCTTTGACCGAAGTCTGAACAAAATCCCTTCGCGAAAACACTTTGGATGCTTTTTTCATAGTTTTGGTTTTAACCTGAATAATTCATAAAAATAAGAAAAGCTCATGGAATTGTAAGATAAATTACTATCTTATAGCGGATTAGATCTTTTTCCGTATGAGCTTTTCAGATAATAATATTACAGAAAAAGTATTGACCACCCAAAAGGTTGGATCAATAAATTCACGAAGATTGTTTGATTTACAACCCATTGATAATATAGGAGTTTAGGCGTACTGCACTCTGCCGCATACGTCCTGATGCACACATGGCAGGGAAAAATGTTAAGAACGCCAGTCTGATCACTGCCGGCCTTCTGAATGTGACTAAATACTAAGTGAAATAATGGGAGTTTTATTTGTATGGCTCAAAAATGAGATTACCCCTTATCTGATACAAATTATCATGATTATTACCATTTATTTGTGACAAGATTCAATCAGGTATGGCAACTGAAATGAATAAGGACTATCTTTTTGCCATGAAAAACACATTTCTCCTACTCTACGGAATTCTTGCTTTCCAGATCAGCACCGGGACCTCCATTGCCCAATCGATACAATTAAAATCACCTGTCAATCAGCCATATTCGTATCTCAGTAATGGAAAATTCACCGGACGGGCCATCCCGGAATCACCCGATCCGCTGGTCAATTATCGCTGGACCAACCCAAAGGCTTCCGACAGCCTGGAGATTTATATCGAAAAGCCTAAGACGGTTAATACTGACCAACCGGATTCTTTCAGGAACCTGGCCTCAATTATAGGTAAGAATCCCAATGTCCGGGTAAATGGTACCGGATCCATACGGATTGATTTTGGGCTGGAGATGGGAGCCTGGATCGAATTCGACAGTCCTGATTGTCCCGGCAATGTGGAAATGAGCATCAGCGAATACAATGAACCGGGTATTGAGAAAACAGCAGTCCCGGTGAAATACGGCAGCACCTACCGATTGGAATTGAATCCGGAATTGTACGACGGGGTCCGCTTCGCCTGGATCCACGTCCGAAAGTTTACGGCCACCTGGCACATAACGGGGATTCGTGCTGTTTGTCAGGTAAAACCCACCAATTACAACGGAAGCTTCTCCTGCAGCGATCCGGTTCTTACAAAAGCCTGGTATATGTCGGCCTATGGGGTAAAAGCTTCATTATGCATGGATTACTTTGGTGCCATTCTGATGGAGCGTGGCGACCGCATGTCGTGGACTGGCGATGCGCACACTTCACAAGCCGCCGCACTGGTTGCTTTTGGAAATTTCGATTTTATCAAAAAAAATATCGATAATACCTCCGGTCAGAGCAATGGCATCCGGAGTTATTCACTTTACTGGGTACTCAGCCTGCTGGATTACTATAATTATACGGGGGATAAGGTGGCTCTGAATCAATACATTCCCAATGTCTGTAAAAAACTGGATGAGGCTTATCAAGTATTCGGAACAAATCCCGGCCTGAGGTTTTACGGATGGGATGAACGGCTTTGTGCCGGGTTCGAGATCTGGTTCCGGGAAAGTCAGGAGGCTCAATATGCCTATCAGATGCTGTCGATCCGGTTATGGCATGATTTTGCAATGACCATGAAACAATCCGGTCATCCTGATCTCGCCGAAAAATATGATGGTTACGCAGCAGAAAAGATGGCTGATATCCGGAACAACCCCTCCTGGCTTGACAACCTCGGATTACATTCAGCCGCTGATGCGATCAATACTGGACTTACAAATCCGGCTGAAGGGAAGGCACTGTATGAAAAGTGGTTCACCGACCGGGTAAACCGTCTCTCGATATCTCCATTCAATCAGTACTTTATTATCAATGCAATGGCCCGACTGAAAGAACATGATGATGCGCTGAGTTCCGTGAGAGATATATGGGGCGGAATGCTTTCCTATGGCGGAACCACCCCCTTCGAAACTTACCGTCCTTCGTGGAACCAGGTGATCGGAACCAACGACGCAGTGCCCAACACACAGTCTGGTATCACAAGTCTGTGCCATCCCTGGGGCGCCGGCGTAGTCAAATGGCTGAATGAGGAGGTGCTGGGTATTGTTCCGGTATCACCCGGATTTAAAACATGGGAAATCCTGCCTCATCCAGGCAGGACCCTGACACAGGTTTCCGGAAAAACACCCACCCCTTTTGGGCCTATCTCGGCAAGTTTCAATTTAAAAACTGGCAAATGCTACCTTTCTTCTCCTGTCGGAACCACAGGTACGATTGGAATTCCAAAAGCTGAAAAATTAATCGACAGGATATCTGTCAACGGAAAGATTGCCTGGGATGGATCTTTTAAACAGGTGCCCGGGATCGGGGGAGCCTCTGAAGATCCGGATTTCATTTATTTCCAGGATATTCAATCCGGCCAATACAAAATTTCGATTCAATATACCGGCACGACACTACCATACAAAGAAGCTCTGGAAGTATATGCTGCTCAGTATATTAAAATGGATACCCTAACCAGCGGAAACTGGGTAGGGAAATATGGCAAGCAAGGCTATATCCTCTGTAACTATTTTGGTGAAGGCAAGGATATGCAGGTTTTACCCCCATTTGTAAAATCGGTAGGTTATTACCGGGCTTTCCCGAAAAGTGGACTGCCCGATCCGACAGTCTGGGCCATGGGGGTTTCAGATTCGAGGGCCCTTGCGGGAGACTACAGCAACCAAATAGCACGAAATGCAACTTGTCTTTCCAACAGCGACCAAACCATGACAACGACAATTGGCATCGATGGCACAAAGAATTATCAGATAGCACTTTACTTCCTGGATTGGGAAAACCACGGCAACCGTATTGCTGTTGAAATGTTCGATGCTGAAACATTAAACATGATCGCCCCGGTAAAGGTTGTAAAAAACTATAGCGGAGGTGCTTATCTGGTTTATTCCTATAATAAATCAGTCAAATTCAGGATCGACAAAATACGCGGAGGGAATATTTCATTGAGTGGAATTTTTTTCGATTAAGGGTCTCATTATGCATTCGTGGCATGTTACCAGGTCCTGGTCCCGGTTGGGGCGAATCCGGGCTTTTCATACGGCTGACAACTTTCCTGGCGGGTTTATTGCAATCGGTGGTCTGGGTTTGCTTTTCATTAAAGTAGTCAAGGACCTTCTGGGGAATAAGGAAGATAATTATTATGACAAAAACGTAAAGAAATGATCACCGCCAACGACATTCTGATCACCACGCAGGAAAATTTCGAGGAGTACAGGATCATTAAAACCCTGGGTCTGGCAAAGGGTAACACCATTCGTGCCCGGAATATCGGCAGGGATAGTATGGCCGGATTACGATCGGTTGTCGGAGGAGAGATAACCGAATACACCAAAATGTTCGGCGAAGCCCGCGAACAATCTATCGACCGGATGGCAGCGGATGCTAAGAGCATGGGCACCAATGCAATCGTTTGCATGCGGATGACCACCTCCACCATTATGCAGGGGTTAGCCGAACTCCTTGCCTAAGGCACGGCGGTCATCGTGGAAACGATATAAAAGTTGGGGTCAGTAACAATAGTTGCATTCTCCGGAACCGGCAATTCCTGCCACTCTTCTGACGGCTTTACCCACGTATCAGCATCATTGATCCTGATCTTTAGTGGCATGTCGAACCCGGTTATGCAATTGCTCCAGCGATATCGTAAAGTTTTGTTTTTTACCGAATATTCAAACACCGGAATTTTGGTGGTTCTCAGGTACTGATCAAAAAAATGGGTCAGGTTGAGTCCGCTCTGCGTGGCCAGGTATCCTTCCACTTGTCCGGTGGTCACCGTTTGATGGTAGTAGGTGGAGATCAGGCCCCTGACCATACCCCTGAATTTTTCATCATTATTAACCCACTGGCGCAGGGTATGAAGCATATTGGCTCCCTTTGCGTACATGTCGCCGGAACCTTCCCGGTTGACATTGTAGGGCCCGATGATCGGAGTACGGTTGCCAATATTTTTCCGGGTTCCGATGCAATATTCATTACCGGCTTGCTTGCCATAATGGTAATCCACAAAAAGGGATTCGGAATAAGCTCCGAAGCTCTCATGTATCCACATATCCGCAATATCCTTTGAGGTAATGCTGTTTCCGAACCATTCATGGGAGGATTCATGCTCAATAATAAAATCAAATTTCAATCCCCAGCCGGAACGACTTTCATCGCGACCTCCATATCCAAACTTGTATCCGTTACCATAAGTGACCGAGCTCTGATGCTCCATGCCCGGATACGGAACCTCCACGAGTTTGTAACTATCTTCGTAAAAGGGATAGGGTCCAAACCAGTATTCGATGGCATCCAACACCCGTTTCACTTCCTTAAAATAGTCCTTCGCCTTCTCCAGATTATCCTTCAGCACATAATAATCGCAGTCCAACATACCCTTTTCACCTGTATATTGCTCTGAAAAATGGGCATAATCGGCTATGTTGAGGTTGACTCCATAATTATTGATCGGATTGGATACAAACCAGTTAAAGGTAGTGGTATGGTCGGGGTTGGTGTTTTGGCTCCGCAATCTTCCGTTTGATACATCGATCAGGCCTTCCGGTACCGTCACGCTGATCAGCATGCTGTCGGGTTCATCAGCCTGATGGTCCTTGCACGGCCACCAGATGCTGGCTCCGTCGCCCTGGCAGGTGGTGACCACCCAGGGATTTCCGTTTTTATCCTTCCGCCAGGAGAGTCCCCCGCTCCAGGGCGGGTTCCGACTGATCACCGGCCGGCCTTCATACTGAACCAAAATTTCGTTTTCCGCACCCTTTTTCTGCGGTTTAACCAGCTGAACAAACCAGGCATTGCCGTCGCGACTGAATTTCAACGGTTTTTTATCCTGATATACATTGGTGATTTTCAGCGGCTCCTGCAAATCCACCTGCATAATCTGACGGGGTTCAGTCACCTGATACCGGATGGTATTCTGCCCCTTGAGAGTGCTGTCGGAAGGGCTTACCTTGACCTCCAGATGATAATATTTAAGGTCCCACCAGGCGCGTTCCGGGGTGATAGAACCCCTAAGGGTATCCTGATGGGTGAGCGGACGGTTCTGACCGGATACATTGATTGCCAGAAGGAATGCCGGCAATACGAACAACCATTTCATCTTATTCATGTTCTGTTATAATTTTCTTTTAATCCGATATCCGACTGTCCAGTCCATATTTATCAACAAATTCTCACGACATCCATATCAAGCAACTGCCCTAATTTCATCAATTTTGAACTGATATGGCCGATCCCGACCGCACAGTGATGGGCGGGACCCTGACTGTTCCATGCATTCACAAAATTTCGGGCGCCGATTGAAAAACGGTAGCGACTGTTGGTGTTTCCTATTTCGAGTATAGGACCCGACACCGATTCTCCCTCTGCCATTAACAGAAAAAGAGTCCCGTCGGCCCGCTGAACCACAAAAAGCAAAATTACAGATCCAAGCTTCACGGACATTTCAACAAACAAGCCCCTACCCACTTTCCCATGAAACACCTGCAATGGCTTCACTTTGGTTTTTCCCTCGGCGATCGCGATATGCCCGGGACCATCATGTCCCATCAGAACCACATCATCCTTAAAATCAATAGCATAATATTCAGTAAATGAGCCACCGACTCCAAAGCTATCCATGATCTTCATGGCCTGAGCATTCTTGATTTCATACTCTCCGGCCACCGGGATCCCCCTTGCCGTCAGCAATGAATTCCCCAATATGATGGAGCTGATGGCATCTTCGTTTTCGGGTACTCCGGTACCATTATAAAAATAGGCGATCGATCCCAGATCATGCTGTTCCACCAACCGGTCGAGCGCAACGGAAGTTCGTGCAGCACGCTTTAATTCTTCCGGCGGACAATCTGAAGCCACCTCAAATTCCTCATGAAATAGCCTTACGCGACTATTAATCTGATCTTCTGTGACTTCTCTC